>CALWSF010000011.1 GCA_944384125.1 uncultured Lachnospiraceae bacterium
GCGCCAAGCTGGTGGTATTCTGCAACGCGCCGGATGACAATCCTTTCATGGCGGGCGCGTTCCACGGTGTGACGGAGGCGGATGCCGTTATCAATGTGGGCGTCAGCGGTCCGGGTGTGGTAAAGACGGCTCTTGAAAAGGTAAGAGGCGAGAATTTTGAGGTGCTCTGCGAGACCATCAAAAAGACAGCCTTCAAGATTACCCGTGTCGGCCAGCTTGTGGCTCAGGAGGCTTCGCGCCGTCTCGGCGTTCCTTTCGGTATCATTGATCTCTCTCTTGCGCCGACTCCGGCAGTGGGAGACAGCGTAGCTGAGATACTGGAGGAGATTGGCCTTGAGAGGAGCGGTGCTCCCGGAACGACGGCTGCCCTGGCGCTTTTAAATGATCAGGTAAAAAAAGGCGGAATCATGGCATCCTCCTATGTGGGAGGCTTAAGCGGTGCCTTTATTCCGGTCAGTGAGGATCAGGGAATGATTGATGCGGTTTCCGAGGGTGCTCTGACCATTGAGAAACTGGAGGCTATGACCTGTGTCTGCTCCGTGGGACTTGATATGATTGCAATTCCGGGAGATACAAAAGCGACTACCATCGCGGGCATCATTGCGGACGAGGCGGCCATCGGAATGATCAATCAGAAGACCACGGCAGTCCGTCTTATTCCGGTTATCGGAAAGACAGTGGGAGAGAAGGCAGAATTCGGCGGACTCCTGGGATATGCTCCGATCATCCCGGTTAACCGTTTCTCATGTGACCGTTTTGTCAGCCGGACGGGACGCATCCCGGCTCCGGTTCACAGCTTTAAGAATTAATGAGTGGTGTAAAATATGGAAAAGGAAGAGGAAATTAAAGAGCTGCTCTCTGAGTTCCTCAATGAAGATCTGGATCGGATGATTTTCAGCAATCCCAGATCAAAAGATGGTTTCCTGAAAATGACGGTGCGTCCCCTGATGCTTAAGGGGGCGCTTCATTTTCAGGCGGAGGAATTTACAGACAGGCAGGCGTTTCAGAAAAACTTAAATAAAGAGGAGGCGCTGGAATATATATTTGCGGCGCTGAAGGACCGCTACCGGAACGGAGAGCTCTCATCCTGCCGGAAAACGGCACATATTCTTATCGGGAAAAAGGGGACAGTGACTGTAAAAGTAAAGCGCCGGCCCGCGAAAATGTCTTTCGAATCTCCGGTGCTCACACACAACCGTTCCAAGCGGTATATTCTTCCGGAAGGGACCCCCGTTCCTTTTCTGGTAAAGCTTGGGGTTATGACACCTGAGGGAAAGGTAATAAAGGCAAAATATGACAAATTCCGCCAGATAAACCGGTTCCTTGAATTTATTGAGGATATCCTGCCGCGCCTTGACAGAGAACGGGTAAATACCATTCTTGATTTCGGATGCGGAAAGTCTTATCTGACTTTTGCCATGTATTATTATCTGAAAGAGCTTAAGGGGTATCAGGTCAGGATTATCGGTCTGGATCTGAAAAAGGATGTGATTGAGCTGTGTAATCAGCTGAGCCGCAGCTTCGGTTTTACTGAGCTTCAGTTTTTGCAGGGGGACATCGCTGACTATGACGGAGTCGACCGGGTGGACATGGTGGTTACTCTTCATGCCTGCGATACGGCGACGGACTATGCTCTTTATAAGGCAGTCCGCTGGGGAGCCAGAGTCATTCTTTCGGTGCCCTGCTGCCAGCACGAGCTGAACCGGCAGATTTCAAACGGACTTCTCGAACCGGTTCTGGGATACGGACTTATAAAAGAACGGATGGCTGCGTTATTCACGGACGGAATCAGGGGGCAGCTCCTGGAGCAGGCCGGTTACCGCACTCAGATTCTGGAATTTATCGATATGGAGCACACCCCGAAAAATATAATGATCCGGGCGGTTTATCAGGGAAAGAAAAAAGACGGAAAAGAGCTGGGGCACATGATGGAGGCCATTCATGTGCAGCCGACCCTTTACCGTCTCTTAAAAGAAGACAGGTTCATTTAAAAGACTGACTGTCCGGTCATATGGTTTCTGATTCGCCCGTCTGTTCGTCCAGAAGACGGGCGATTTTTCCACGGACAAGATCAAACGCCACCTGATTTTTTCCGCTGTTTGTCACAATGTCAGCATAGCTCTTTGTGGGTTCCACGAAAATATAGTGCATGGGCTTTACTGTATTTAAGTACTGGGAAATAATGTTTTCGATGTCACGGCCGCGTTCCTGGGTGTCACGCATGATACGGCGGAGGATTCTTTCATCGGCATCTGCATCCACATAAATTTTGATGTCCAGAAGATCCCGGATCTTTTTTTCATATAGAATCAGTATTCCCTCAAGAAGTATGACAGGGCGGGGTTCAATGTGGAGAGTGGCTGATGCCCGGTTGTGTCTGGAAAAATCATAGGTAGGACAGTCGATGGATTCTCCCCGCTTCAGTTTCTCCAGATGTTTCAGGAAAAGATCCGTCTCAAAGGCATCGGGATGATCATAGTTGAGTTTTTTTCTTTCTTCAAAGGGAAGCTCATCATGAGCACGGTAATAGTTGTCGTGATAGAGAACGGCAACCTGATCGCCGAATGCGTTTTTCAGGCGGTTCGTAAAGGTTGACTTTCCGGAGCCCGTTCCGCCGGCAATTCCGATTAAAGTTGGATGTATTTCTTTTGACATGTCTTTGTAATTTCCTTTCGCTTTATGTGTTTTACGGCAGGTACAGCCTTTTTGTATACTTTCAGTTTTGCGAAGCGTACAGACCGGCCGTTTGCTGCTGTTTTCTTACGCGGCTCAGATAATGATGAGTCCCTCTGTATATTCATTCTGAAAGCTGCCGCCCCGTCTGCATTTCATGGTCTGATAGAGGTGTGAGGCGAAAATTTCCTGTTCCAGCATGGACAAAGCCGGTTCGGACAGCTTTTTTGCCGCATCCGCAGTTTTTGTAATGATGGGGATGGATGTTTCTGCTGCCAGCTGTGTGAGGAGCGGGCGGCTTTCGCGGCGAAATCCGAGAATTCTCGCGTAGGGGGCGTATCCCGCTGCTTTCCAGGCAGCTGTGTCACTGCTTCGGATGTTCAGAATCAGATGGAGAAGTGCGCGGCTTATGCGGGTATAGGTAATATCTTTTGTTTTAAGTGCGGCTGCCCGCCCGCTTAAGGAAAGCGGGGAAAAAACGCTCTTTTTTATTCTTGCGGCCAGTTCCGGGGAAAGCTCTGCAATATCATCCGGGACGCCGCAGAGGATCCGGTAACTGAGAAGCTCAGAAAAATCATCGGCAAAAACAGGAACAGCCCGGATAAGTGCTGGCAGAGCATCTTTCGGGATATGTTTGTGGCACCGCTCAATCAGAAGATTCTGTTTTTCCTCAGGAGAAAGACCGGTTTCCAGGCAGAAAATGCGGTAAATTTCCCTGCGCAGAGCGGAAGCCGACGGATACACCGCTCTGTCGGCCGGCAGGCTGCCTTCGTGGTAATCGCTTCCGGAACGCCTGACAGTGTAAAATTTCAGATGGCTTTTCTGTGCGAGCCCGGCTCTCAGATATTCGATTCCCAGAATGTTGTTGGGAGCGGAGAGAATATCTGATAGATTTTCTTTTCCGGAAAGAACGGAAGGTCTGCTCAGGGCGGCAGCAAGCGCTTTTTCCCGGGCCAGGGGATAGGTAAGGCCGCTTCGCAGGCCGAGCCTGAGGTTGTTTTTAAATTCGGGCGGTTCTTCTGTCAGGAGACGGGCTGCGGTTTTCAGAGCTTCAAGATTTCCTGATTCACTTCCAAAGACGAGACAGTCGACAGCGCCCAGAGCAGAAAAAAGAGAAATCCCGAAAGCGGCAAATTCCATGGCAGATGCGGTGGAAAAAGCCGCAGGCATCTCAAAAACCAGATCCGCGCCTGAAAGAAGCGCCATGCGGGTTCTCGTGTATTTGTCAAAGACGGCAGGTTCGCCCCGCTGCACAAAGCTGCCGCTCATAAGCACGGCACAGTAATCTGCACCGGTTATCTCCTTTGCCTTTTTTATATGATAGAGGTGTCCGCTGTGGAAGGGATTGTATTCTGTAATAAGACCTGTTATTTTCATGACAAAAATATTTTCCGTTTCTTTGAGTTATTTTGAAGCTTTGTGTAGGGTCCGGATAAAATCCCGTTGTAAGCGGAGAAACGCTTCAATTTAAGATTATTATATAAGGGAATAGAGGAGGCGTAAAGGGTTAAAATTCAAACGACAAAATTCAGACGACCCTGTTAAAAAATTAATTAATCAAAAAATGGAAAAACGATCTTGTATACAATAAACAAGTGTTATATAATGTTATCAGTAAAACACACACACATATGAAAGGGGTTTTTTCGCCATGGCATTTATTGATTTGATGAAAGAAAAGGCAAGACAGGACAAGCAGACAATTGTTTTGCCTGAGAGCAAGGATAAGAGAACGCTGATTGCGGCCGCTCAGATTCTGAAAGAGGGCACAGCGGATCTGATTATGGTTGGAAAAGAAGAAAAGATCATGGATGGTGCCGGATGGTTGGAAGTGGATCTGACAGGAATTAAGGTAGTGGATCCGGATACAGATCCCAAATTTGAACATTACGCAGAGACTTTATATGAACTCAGAAAACATAAAGGAATGACTCTTGAGAAGGCACAGGAGATCTTAAAGGAAGATTATATCACTTACGGCGTCATGATGGTTAAGGAGAAAGATGCGGATGGCCTCGTTGCAGGTGCATGCCATGCAACGGCTGATACATTAAGACCGGCGCTTCAGATCCTTAAGACAGCGCCCGGCACGGAGCTGGTATCCGGATTCTTTATTATGGACGTGCCCAACTGTGAGTATGGCTGCAACGGTACTTTTCTCTTTGCAGACTGCGGTCTGAATCAGGATCCGACATCTGAAGAGCTGGCAGCCATCGCTGATTCCAGTGCAAAGAGCTTCCGTGCTCTGGTAGGGGAGAAACCGGTTATCGCAATGCTTTCTCACTCCACCATGGGAAGTGCAAAACATGCTCTTGTAGACAAGGTTACAAAGGCTGTTGAGATTGCTCATGAGAAATATCCGCAGCTTGACCTGGACGGAGAGCTTCAGCTGGATGCTGCTATCGTTCCGGAGATCGGAAAATCAAAGGCAAAAGGCAGTGAGGTGGCAGGTCATGCAAATGTTCTGATCTTCCCGAACCTGGACTGCGGAAATATCGGTTACAAGCTGGTACAGAGACTGGCAAAGGCAGAGGCTTACGGCCCGATGCTTCAGGGAATTTCAAGACCGGTTAACGATCTTTCCCGCGGCTGCTCCGCAGAGGATATTGTCGGCGTTGTAGCTCTGACAGCTGTTCAGGCTCAGATGTCACTGTAAATGGAGGGAAAAGGAAATAGTTATGAATATTTTGGTTATTAACTGCGGCAGTTCTTCTTTGAAATATCAGCTTATCAACTCGGTTTCCGAGGAGGTGCTGGCAAAGGGACTTTGTGAGAGAATCGGAATCGACGGTATGCTGACCTACCAGCCTGAGGGCGGTGAGAAGGAAAAGAGCGAGATCCCGATGCCCACTCATACAGAGGCAATCGATGCCGTAATCAAGGCGCTGATGAATGAAAAGACAGGCGTTATCAAGAGCCTTTCCGAGGTAGGAGCTGTCGGACATCGTGTGGTTCATGGAGGAGAGAAATTTACGTCTTCCTGCATTATCAACGAGGAGTCTATTAAAGCAATTGAGGAGTGCAATGATCTGGCGCCTCTTCACAATCCTGCAAACCTTATCGGAATCCGTGCCTGCCAGCATCTGATGCCGGGTGTGCCGATGGTGGCTGTATTTGATACTGCTTTCCATCAGACAATGCCGGAGGTTGCTTATCTTTACGGACTTCCTTATGAGTACTATGAGAAATATAAAGTGAGAAGATATGGCTTCCACGGAACTTCTCACAGCTATGTATCAAAGAGAACGGCTGAGATCGTAGGAAAACCGTATGATCAGATGAAGATTATCGTATGTCATCTGGGCAACGGCGCCAGCATTTCCGCTGTCAACTGCGGAAAATCCGTTGACACAAGCATGGGCCTTACACCGCTTGAGGGTCTTGTAATGGGTACCCGTTCCGGCGATCTTGATCCGGCTATTCTGGAATTTGTTGCATCAAAGGAGAACCTGACTCTTGAGGAGATTACCAATATCCTCAATAAGAAATCCGGTATGCTCGGAATTTCCGGCGTATCCAGTGACGGCCGTGATCTGGAGGACGCCAGAGATGCAGGAAACAGAAGAGCAAAACTTGCCCTGGACATCTTTGATTATCGTGTTATCAAATATATCGGCGCTTACGCTGCCGTAATGAACGGTGTGGATGCCATCGCATTCACTGCCGGAATCGGCGAGAACAATAAAGAGCTTCGCAAGGCTGTCTGCGACAATCTTACCTATCTTGGTGTGAAGATTGACGATGAGAAGAATAACGTGCGCGGCGAGGAGAGAATTATCTCAACAGATGATTCAAAGGTTAAGGTTCTGCTTGTTCCGACCAACGAGGAGCTTGCGATTGCCCGCGAGACACTGGCGCTTGTAAAGTAAATATATGAAAACATGTTAAGGCGTTTGCCTGATGAGATGACAGTCGTGGGATGTATCGGGAGCGGCTGTCATTTTTTGCCGGATTTCCGGAAAACAGCGGGACCGGAATGATTCTGTCTGTGAGTCCTGCTGAGAGTGCAGGCTGGGCTGACAGACTGGAATAATATACAAAATAGGCATTGACAAACGCTTGTTACCTTTGTATAATAGCATAGTGCGTATTAGGAGATTAGTATGCTGATTAATTTATCTGAGCTGTTTACCTGTGAGGGAAAGAAAAAGGAATATACGGCAGAGACAACCCTCTCATCTGTTGAATTCAGCGGGGACACATACAGAATTTTAAAGGCAGAACCCTTTAAGCTGGAGATTGAGAGCAGGACCAGAAATAAATTTTTCATGTCGGGCTGTCTTCCGGTTACGGTGGAGGCGCCCTGTGCCCGTTGTCTGGAGCCGGTTTCCTTTGAGTGTGTTCTTGATTTTGAACGGGAGTTTGAACTTAAGAAAGATGCATCTTTCGATGGAAGCTTGGATGAAGAGCCTTATTTGGAAGGCTATAATCTGGATGTAGACCAGTTGGTTTGCAATGAACTGCTGCTGAGCTTGCCTATGAGAGTCCTGTGCAGGGAAGACTGCAAGGGGATCTGCAATAGATGTGGTGCAAATCTTAATTATCAGACTTGTACCTGTGACACTAGGTCGCTCGATCCAAGAATGTCGGTTATCCAGGAGATATTCAATCAATTTAAGGAGGTGTAACCATGTCTATCTGTCCGAAGAATAAATCTTCCAAAGCAAGAAGAGACAGCCGCAGAGCAAACTGGAAGATGAGCGCTCCGAACTTAGTTAAGTGCAGCAAGTGCGGCGCTCTGACGATGCCTCATCGCGTGTGCAAAGCGTGCGGTTCTTACAACAAGAGAGAGATCGTTAAGGTTGAAGACTAATTTGAAATCAGTTTGAGTTTTTGAGGTACAGAGATTAGCTCTCTGTACCTTTTTACGTTCAGAAGTTTATTTTCTGATGTGTGTTTTCATATATTATTCAATGATTTCTGGTAATGTAAAATGATAATAAAAGTTGAACAGACGCGTGAAGATTTTAAAAACAGATTTGAGATCACTGTGAATGATCAGAAAAGATATCTGGCCGGAACACCGTGGATGAAAATGGATATTCCTCTTGATGCTGACCGCATCCGGCGCTGTGTTCTGACAGATCCGGCTGGAAACATACTGTTTAAGACGGATTACAGTGTAGTACAGAATGTTTCAAATACTGCTATTCCCATGAAATGGCTTTTTACAGGAAAACAGAAAAGCCTGATTTATCAGGTTCTTGACGGGAATGGGGCGGTCTGCGGAACATTTTATAAACTGACAAAAGCCTTCCTGGATTCCAGATATGTGATTCAATATAAGGATTATAAGTTAAGATGCTATGATGTATCAGTGGGAGATACCAGACATCTTTCAGTATACGACAAAGAGAAACAGATTGCGGAAATAGTAAAGCCTTTGAGTGTAGAAAATAATCTTGATTTTTATCTGATATTTCTTCTGGATGAATTTGCGGATACAGGGGCAGTGCTGTCTTTTTTTACGGTTCTTTTTGATTATCTGTATTATTCGGGAAGCGGAGAAGTGGTCGTGCATAAAAAGGAAGTAAGTGTCCGATATTCCTACAGCAGAAACAACAAATTTTATAATAAAAACTGGATAGCAGAACATTTCCGGGATGATTCAGCCCGGTTGTTGTCGGAAATTCAGCATAATCGGGAAAAAATGCTTTCTGATGTAAAAAGACAGGCGAAAAAGATTCTTCTGATGATTGCCTGTTTCTGGGGAGTGGCACTGATTGTTGTTTTGATAATTCTCTACTTAAAATTTGGAGCTGGTATTTTATAAATAATTTTCCTCTGTTTTGTAAACATTGCTCTGAAATCAGCGATATATGAAACAGGCTGATATTTTCAGCTGCAGAAGGGAGTGAACCGATGTGGATCTGACAATGGGAATTGCTGCGATGAGTATGAACATGAGCAGTGCGGCTTTCTCTGTGGAAATGGGGACCAGCCTGCTCAGGGAGACGTTGGATGTGGCAGAGATACAGGGAGATGCCATATCGCAGATGCTGAATCAGGTGCCGCCGTCAGACGGCCATTTACTTGACATTTATGCATAATAAAAACTGTGTCAGTGTCAGAAAAGTTCAGTTCTGAGACGAAAAGAGCCTCTGTGAAGCGGATAAAATTTTTATGCGCCGGACAGGGGTTCTTTTTATTTATTGTAAATTGCTGACAAAATATGTTACAATATCGCATAGGGGGGAAAATAAAAGATATAATGCTCTGTGCCGGCAGGACATCGGACAGGCAGAAAAAGGAGGAGGAAAAATGACGGAAGAAGGAACGGACGGAAGGCTGTGCGTGTTAAAGCGCGGTATATTGCTGACTGCGGTATCTGCTGCTGTGACCCTTGCGGCGTTTCCGGCTTTTGCTGATGATGACGAGGACCGCACGCCGATTGAGGAGATTGTGCTTGATGTTTCAGCTGATATTGAGGTGGGAGATGCATCATCTGATGTGGAAGTGTCAGTGGATTCCGGCGAGTGTGAGGTTGGAAACGTAGATGTGACCAATGAGCCGTCAGGCGAGTGGGAGCATAAGGATAAGCCGAAACTGAAGGTTACCCTGGATGCGGACAGTGACTATTACTTTAAATCCGGTTTCAGCAAGAAAAAAGTATCTCTGACGGGAGACAGTGCGACGCTTACATCAGTGCGGAGAAAAAGCGAGGAGGAGCTGGAGGTTGTTATAACATTGAAGGCTCTTAAAGGAAGCGACAGTGATTACGAGCTGGATGTGGATGAGGCGGAATGGGATCAGATGAATGGTGTGGCCGAGTGGAATGACAGTGAAGATGCGAAGTATTATGAGCTTCGTCTCTACCGTGACAGCCGTTTTATCACGAATCTGCGCCCTATTTACGAGAGCAGCTGTGAACTGGGCTCTTATTTTACCTCGGCAGGCTCTTATTATTTTGAAGTGCGTGCGGTATACAGTGACTCACGAAAGGGAGAGTGGCAGGAATCTGACAGTTTTGATGTCTCCGCGGAGCAGGCGGCAGAGATTCTTCTTTCTGCTTCCTACCGCATTGCGGGAACCGGCCCGGCTTCAGGAAACTGGGAGCAGGATGCTCTGGGTTATCGCTACCGGAATGCGGATCAGACCTATACGGTAAATAACTGGCAGCAGATAGGCGGCTTCTGGTATTTTTTTGACGAGAACGGTTACCGGAAAACAGGCTGGATTCAGTGGAATGATAAATGGTATTATCTGGATGAAAACGGCGTAATGCTGAGCAATACGGTTACCCCTGACGGAAAGACAGTGGGAGAGGACGGCGCCCTGTACTGATTATTCACGGTGTCATGACTTTTCTTTTCAGTTGCGACAGGGCGTGGCGGATATGAAAAGGATATGCGGTTTCAGCGGGAAATCAGCGTGGGATTTTCAGCTGAAGCTGCATTTTTATTTTACATGGAAGATAAGTGGAAAATGAAATTAAAGATCGAATATTTTCCTGTTGGGTAATAAATAGGAATAACACATGTTTTTAATAGGAATAGCGAAAAAGTAGCCTGCTTTGTGTAAAAGTGTTATAATTATGAAAAAAAAGAAGAGATAATTGGATAATATACACAGGGAGGTTGCGATGAATACGGATTTAAATATGAAGCACCTGGAATATTTTGTCAAAGTAGCACAGCTGGGGTCCATTAATAAGGCGGCTCAGGCGCTCTTTATTTCTCAGCCCTATCTTGGAAAAATTATCCGGGAACTGGAGGAGGAATTCGGCTATCTGCTTCTGAAGCGGGGAAGCCAGGGGGTAACGCTGACTCCGGAGGGAGAGGAATTTATGCGCAGAACGACACGGATTCTGGAGGAACTCCGGTATTTCTGGCATCCGATTTCAGGGAAAAAGGAGGAGGCAGAGTGTCTGTCCGTATCCATGACTAAATTTTCCCATGTGATGGAAAGCTTTATAGAAGTGGTGCTTCGACACAGCGGTCAGCCCACTTTTACCCATCGCCTGTATGAGGGGAGTGCCGAGGAAGTGATAGAAGACGTATGTCAGGGAAGGGCCGAGGCCGGTATTTTCCATTTTGACAGTAAAAAGAGGAGAGAGATGGAGGAGCTTCTTCTCTCCAAGCGCCTTGTGTACCGGTGGCTGGCCTACGCAGAGCCGCATGTGGTAATTTCAAAGAATCATCCTCTGGTTGTGCAGAATAAACCCATAAATCTGAAAACCCTCTCCGACTACGGGGTTATCCGTTATCTGGGCCAGTTTGACGATCTGATATACAGCCTGACAGAGTCAGAGACGGGCAGCGGGTGCAGCAGCAGAAAAGTTATTTATCTGTCGGCGCGAGAGTCCCTGATGCGCCTTATTTCTGAAAGTGACTTTTACAGTATCGGTATTCATGATTTTGAGCTGCAGGATTCTGCTTATCAGGCGATCTCCATTCCCATCTCAGGCTGTGATTTCCGGTTTGAATTCGGGTACGTGATTCCGGAAGGAGCAGAGGTGTCTGAAATCACATTGGAATTTTTAGACAATGTAAAGAAGAGACTGCAGGGGCAGGAGAGAATTAATTAACAAATAAAAACTCCCGAAGGTATTCTTTTTGACTATAACCACTAAATCAATTGGGAATTATTCAAAAGACAGGCGCTGTGTTATGATCATAACATACAAAACGACATCGGGAGGTGAGAAACAATGATACAATCAGTGCTGGAGAATGCGATAAAGATAAGCCGGCCGGAAGCTCTTAAGGGAGAAGTGGCCTCTTATATTCCGGAGCTTGGCAAGGCGGATCGCAGACAGCTGGGAATCAGCCTTTTTTCTGCCGACGGGGGACGGTTTTCTGTCGGAGACACAAAGGTCCGGTTCAGTATTCAGAGTATTTCAAAGGTAATTACGCTGGCTGTGGCGCTGGAAAGGTGCGGATTTGACCGCATATTTGAAAATGTGGGGATGGAGCCGTCAGGGGATTCGTTTAATTCTCTTATTAAGCTGGAAACCTGCAGCAGTCATCCTTTTAATCCTATGATTAATTCAGGAGCCATAGCAGTGGCCGGATATCTGGAGCCGTTGATTTCGTTTGAGGAAATGCTTTCTTTATCCAGAAAGCTCTGCAGAGACGAAGGAATTGTACTTGATGAAAAAGTATATGGCTCGGAATCAGATCATAATTCAAGAAACAGGGCAATCGCCTATCTGCTGGAGAACAAGGGAATAATCCAAAATGACGTGGAACGTACACTGGATTTCTATGTGAAAATGTGTTCTCTCAGTGTCACGGCGGAAAGTCTGGCGGGGCTTGGTCTTCTGCTGGCTCAAAACGGTGTGGACAGAGAGTCCGGAAAACAGCTTTTAAGCCCGGATACGGTAAGAACAGTAAAAACAATTATGTTTACCTGCGGTATGTATGACGGCTCCGGAGCGTTTGCCGTCCGGGTAGGAATTCCGTCAAAAAGCGGAGTAGGAGGGGGGATCCTTTCCGTGGTGGACGGACGGATGGGGATAGGAATTTTCGGTCCGTCTCTGGATGCAAAAGGCAACAGTATTGCAGGAAAAAAGGCTTTGGAATATCTGTCGGAAAAGTTGGGGCTCCATATGTTTGGGGCGGGGCAGAAGACAGAAGGAGAAATGGAGGAATAGAGTTATGGGAGAGTTGTACGCAGCAGTAATCAGTCATTTGAGCAATTATCTTTATACGTATATATTGATTGTTCTTCTGGTAGGAGGCGGACTTTATTTTACGGTCCGGACGAAATTTGTTCAGTTTCGTTATCTGGCAGAGGCATTCCGTGTTGTGATGGAACCAAGTGAGGATGATCAGTCCATATCTGCATTTAAAGCTCTTATGGTTTCCACCGCATCGAGAGTGGGGACAGGAAATATTGCGGGAATTGCAACGGCCGTATGTATGGGAGGAACGGGAGCCGTATTCTGGATGTGGGTTACGGCATTTTTCGGAAGCGCGACGGCATTTGTTGAGGGAACGCTGGCTCAGATATATAAATGGAGAGCAGAAGACGGAAGCTGCTTCGGCGGACCGTCATATTACATGGAGACAGCCCTGAAAAAAAGAGGCCTGGGCGTGGTATTTTCTGTGTTTATGGTTCTTACCTATATGGTCGGCTTTAATCTGGTGGCTGCTTTTAACATGGCAGATTCTTTTAAGGCGTACAGTTTTTATAATCCTTCTGTGACGCCTGTTGTGGTGGGAATTATAATTGCAGTTCTCTTTTTTATCTGCATAAGCGGAGGCGGAAAGCAGATTGCATCCATCACGGCTGTACTCGTTCCGGTAATGGGAGTTTTATATCTGGCAGTTACCGTGTTTGTTATTGTAACGCATATTGGCATGATTCCGTCCGTATTTGCAGGCATTATAAAAAATGCATTTGATTTTAAAGCTATATTCGGCGGTTTTGTTGGTTCTGCTGTCATGCAGGGAATTAAAAGAGGACTGTTTTCCAATGAGGCAGGTATCGGTGCGGCAGCGTGTGCCGGAGGTTCAGCCGGTGTGTCACATCCGGCAAAGCAGGGTCTTGTTCAGGTGCTTTCCGTATTTATTGATACGATTGTGGTTTGTACGGCGACAGCGATGCTTCTTCTCTGCTCCGGTGTGGAACCCAATGCGGATATTGCCGGAATGCCCTATGTACAGGCGGCAATGTCAGGGATGATGGGACAGTTTGGGGTTGTATTTATTACTGTTTCACTCCTTCTTTTTGCTTTTACTACTCTGCTTGGAAACTACTATTACTCAGAAACGGGAATGTCCTATCTCTTTAAAAAGACACCTTCCAAAACAGTGAAATTTATCTGGAAAATAGTGGCTTCTGCAGTTGTATGCCTCGGGGCTACCATGCAGCTGAATGTGGTATGGGACACGGCGGATGTTCTGATGGGCTTTATGGCGCTTATTAATGTGCCGGTTCTGTTTATCCTTTTAAAGCCCACTCTCAGATGTCTTGAGGACTATATAAATCAGAAAAAACAGGGGAAAAATCCTGAATTTAAAGCGGCTGACATTCAGCTGGAAGTTGAGACGGATTTCTGGAATTAAATACTAAGAGGTTTAAAGGAGCTGCCGAGAGGCGGCTCCTTTTTATAGACAGATATCGTGGATTTCAGTATACTTATTATATAAAAATTTAATGCGCTGCAGAAAATTGGATCGGCAAATGAAAAATGAAAGGAGAGGAATATATGGCGGAATATTATTTGGGCGATGAGCCGGAATATTGCTTTGACAGAAATGATGCGCTGCAGCTGGCGAAAGCGATAGGAGAAAATAATGAGGATGCCGGCTGGCAGGCAGTGATTGATTCTATAAAAGAGTGGCATTTCGGGAGGGAATATTTTGAAAACGGCTTTGATCGAAATCGCTTTCTGGCTCTGGGGACCCAAACACGTCACAAAACCATGGACAGACAGGGCAGTGCTGCAAGTTATATCAGACTGCATCGGATGTCGGCGGGAGTTCCGCTGGCAAAGGTGGATCGACCGGAACACGGACCGGAAAATAAAGACTATGCAGAATATATAAGTGACTTCCTTGAGATTCAATCTGTAAAAGCATTTGGGGAAATGTTCTGTGATGCGGGAAATCAGCTGATGAGTGAGAAGATACCTGAGCTGGACTGGCGGGATCCCTACAGTGTGGTCTCGGGATTCAGGCATATCCAGATGCTGGGGATTCTGTCTGTGGATTATCTGCAGCTGATGGAGGAACTGAGCAGTGACAGGGAGTTTGCCGGTAAATTCGGGGGCCGGACAGCTATGAATCAGATGACGGACCGCCTCGGGGGAATGTCCCAGTTTGCCCGGTGTGTGAGCGATGCCTTTGATCCGTCGCAGCCGGAGGCGGCCCGGATTGCGGGCAGAATGGCAATCGAGCAGTACGGTCATCTGTTTGCGGGGAAAAAACTTCAGTCTCTTCCGGCAGATGCAATGCTTGTGGATGAGATAGAGTCTTATCGTTCAAATATGACAGTGTGGTATGCGCAGGCCAATTCGGAAGACAGAGACAGAGTCAAAGGGTATCTGAGCGGCACGGAACCAAAACCGGAAGAGCTTTTTGAGCAGCTTCGGAGAAAAAATTATGAACAGCAGATGGATATTTTACATCTGGCAGAGGACAGCAGTCTGCGTTCGGCAGAATTGGGAGCGATTCAGAGCCTCTGTCTGTTTCAGGATAAACCGGAACAGCCGGCGCTCTATTTTCAGCTGCGCCGGCAAAGCGGGAAACTTGTAAAAACCGATGATGATACGCCTGATAAAGCTGATGAGAAGCAGGCGATGGTGGAAGAGGGAGACTTTTGTTTCCGTGCGACATGCCGCAGTATGGGTCTGGATGTGACCCACCCGATGTACAAAGAAGCGGGATATAAGAGCGCGGAGGATCTGTTTTTTATTGATGGAGTTCCGGCAAAGGAATATGTGGAGAAGCTGTATCCCCATGAGAATCTGACAGCGACAGAACGCGGCAGAAAGCTTCTGAGAGCGGAAATTGTCAGTGCCGTGCTCAGCGGAGAACATCATGTGGAAGCAGCAAAGCTGGGAATTTCCCGGGACGGAGCGTATGAGGTCGGTGTGGTTGAGGTGCGCCTTGATGACAGGATGCTGGATGGGCAGGAGCGTTTTTATCAGACAAGGCCTTCAAAAAAAGCGGAGAAGTTTTATGCGGATGATAAAATGCGTACCCAGAGACAGAATGCAATACGCGGAAAAGTTTCTGAGCGTTTTGCTGCGGCTGCAGCGAAAAAAATTAATAATGTCCAGTATGAGAAACATCCTTTTGCAGCGGCGGACAGAGAGTTTTCTGTGGATAATCCCAAATTGACGAAAGACTATTTTGATGAGGCTGCAATGGAAAAACTGGGCGGGATCAGCCCTGAACTTGCAGAAAATAATTTTGATCTCGGGCGCAAGCTGGCACAGGTGTATCTCCTTGGCAGGCATCCGGAGATCCGCGTAGCTGATCTGCTGGATTCGACGAAATACGTGAGAGAAAAACGGGAGGCCGGAAAAGAGTTGGCAGAGGCCTGTACTGAAATAGACGCACGGCGGAAAGATAAGAACCAGCCCCTGCAAAAGAGTGTTGAGTTCCTGAAAACATGTATGAAGACGACTGTGGACATGGATTTAAGACGGGAACTGATGTATGCGCTCGGCGAATCGGACGAACTGAAGGGGGATGAGGCGAGAGCAGTCATGGACAGACCGGAAAATAATCTCCGTATCAACAGTTTTCTGAGAAATACTGACAAATTAATTGCCGGAGCGAGAGATGTGTTTCATAATTGGTCAGCTGTACAAAGAGGTCTTTCACGGGAAGAAATGGGAATTTACAGCAGTGCCGGATCAGTGATATGGTCGCTTTCTGCTGAAAGAGAATGGGGGGATGCGGTTGAAAAACTCCTTCGCGGAGAGAGAAATCTGATGACCCCCGAAGCCTGCAGAGAAGAGGAAGAGAATGCTCTGACAAGCCGTATTGCTGCTGATTATGTTCGTGATGCGATTGCCAGATACGGAAAAGCGATGGATATGTCCTCAAATGAGAGGGATGAGCTGTATTCAGTGACGCATGCCGGCCAGCCTGAACGTAAAAACGAGGAAATAAGAAAACAGGTTAAGACAGCCATAGATGCTCATATCGCCGGTTTTTCTGTGGATAAGATGATGAATAAGCCATCTGTAAAACAATGGATAAAAGAAGCATCTTTATCGGGGCCCGGAACGGCTGACCGAAAAGATCAGATAAAAAATGCACGGGTAAAGGTTGAGTTTTCTGATCTGGAGAAAGCAGAGCATGGGGGAAAAGAAACTGCCGCAGCTGCAACGACCACGACAGAGAAAGAGGCTCTGAAAGAAGAAAAAGCTGAAAAAAAACAGATGGAAGGGCGGAGCATGTGACGCAGCAGCATCTGATGAACATTTCAAAATGTAAGTAAAAAGGAGAATCCTGCAGATTTCCGTCTTGCGGGATTCTCCTTTTTTTACATGCGCCCTGCGGAGTGCAGACAGTCATGTGGGAAATGGCACAAATACTGTCCTATCGGATTCCGTACTTTTCAATGATATAGTCCATATCCTTGTCGCCGCGGCCGGAGAGGTTGATAAGGATGGAACCCTTGCCCATCTCTTTGGCGAGCTTCATGGCATATGCTACGGCGTGAGAGCTTTCAATGGCGGGAATGATTCCCTCAAGGCGTGACAGGGTAAAGAATGCATCGATGGTCTCATCGTCGGAAATAACGTCATATTTTACTCTTCCCAGGTCGTGAAGGAATGCGTGCTCCGGTCCGGATGAAGGATAGTCAAGGCCGCTTGCCACGGAGTAAACCGGTGCCGGATTTCCGTCTGCATCTTTCAGCATGATACTGTTAAATCCGTGCATAATGCCCTCTGTGCCGTACTGGAGACTGGCTGCGTGATCGCCGAGAGCCGGACCTCTTCCCAGAGGCTCAATTCCGTAAATGTCAACAGGATCGTTAAGGAATCCGGAGAAGAATCCCATTGCGTTGGAACCGCCTCCCACACAGGCAACGATTGCATCGGGGAGTTCTCCCGTCATCTCTGTGAACTGTTCTCTTGCCTCGATTCCCACAACGCTCTGGAAGTCACGGACCATCATCGGGAAGGGATGGGGGCCTACAACTGAACCGATGCAGTAGATGCAGTTTTTGTAATCCTCAGCGTATGCTTTGAATGCAGCGTCAACCGCTTCCTTTAAAGTCGCCAGTCCGTCTGTTACCTCAACTACGTTGGCGCCCAGGATTTTCATGCGGGCCACATTGGGAGCCTGTTTTTTAATATCGACAGATCCCATGTAGATATCGCATTCAAGGCCAAAGTAGGCGGCAGCTGTCGCCAGGGCAACGCCATGCTGGCCGGCGCCTGTCTCTGCGATTACTTTTTTCTTTCCCATATATTTGGCAAGAAGAGCTTCGCCCATACAGTGGTTAAGTTTGTGGGCTCCCGTGTGGTTTAAATCTTCTCTCTTTACATAGAGCTGTACATTGCCGAGTTTGCCTGAGAGGCGCTCCAGATAGGAGATGGGAGTGGGCCGTCCCTGAAATTCTCTGCGGATTCTGCGAAGTTCGCTGATAAATTTGCGCGATTTGCAGATGGTAAAGTAGGCTTCCGTGATTTCCTCCATAGCCTTCTGAAGTTCATCGGGGATATAGGAGCCGCCGTATTTTCCGAAATAGCCTTTCTCATCCGGATAATGCTTGAAATAGGTGTCAAAATCAATTCCGTTAAAATTCATAACTTTCCCTCCATTATGTAGTGTATTTTAAGAATGGTTTTAATTTTGCGTACAGGAATTTATAATAAAAAATCCCTGACAGAACAGTGCTATCTGTCAAGGACCAGCAAAAATACCTTATCCGTGATGCCACTTTTAATTCATGGAAATGTTCCGTGCACCTGGCAGGATACCAAAATTATTTATGATTATAAACCCTTCTCAGCATAGCACTAAGAAATTAAATTGTCAATAGCCGTCCCCTGTTTTGGAAGAAACGAAACGGAATTTTTCTGCCGGAAACTGCATTGAGAAATATGTTGAATATATTAGCGAAAAAGGAATGGAAATTTGTGAAAAATTTTATAAAATTTTAACAAAAAATATACAACAACGGGATTTGAATCGTGCTACAATAAGGCGCAAAAGGGATTTGTTATAAGAAATATACAATTTGCACAAAAAGGAGGGCAGAGAGCGGCGAAAGCCATCGGGGAATATGCCGGAGTCAGGGGCATATAAAAAAACAGGGGCAGAAATAAAGTACAAAGGGGGAAAAACAGGATGACGGCACAGGTTTTAGCTGTTATAATATTTATAGTTATGTTTGCACTGATCGTGGCGGACAAAATAGAGCGTCATATCGTCTCGCTGGGGTGCGGTCTTGTTATGCTGGTGCTTGTTTTTGGTATTTGTATGAGAAGTGAGGCGGCAGCTGCCGAGACGCTCAGCCTGCAGAGCTTTTTTGTTCCGAATTTCTGGTTTCAGGCCGGAGAGACTGCGGAGACGTCAACGGGAATAAACTGGGCGACCATCATTTTTATAGCGGGGATGATGCTGATGGTTGAGGGGATGGGCCACTCCGGTTTTTTCAAGTGGCTGTGTCTGGAGATTGCCAGAGCAGTTCATTACCGCACGATTCCGATATTTATTACTTTTATGATTATGTCGGCTGCACTGTCAATGTTTATTGACAGCATTACAGTTATTTTGTTCCTTGCGGCAGTAACAGTGGAGCTGGCGCAGATCCTCCGGTTTGATCCGGTTCCCATGGTTATTGCGGAGATTTTCTGTGCAAATCTGGGCGGTTCAGCCACCATGTGCGGGGATCCTCCCAATGTCATCATCGGTACTTCGCTGGGGTATTCTTTCAGTGATTTTATAACAAACACGGGTGTTATTGCCGGAATTTCTCTCATTTTCGTGATTTTGTTTTTTTATTTCAGCTATCGGAAGGAGCTGCTTGCCGGGGCAGAAGGGCGGGGCGAGATTGTTTACCCGAATCCCCGTGAAGCGATTACGGACAAGAAAAATTTTATGTGCAGTTCGCTGATTTTTATTGTGGCGGTAATTCTTTTGATTACACACGCGCAGACCGGGCTTACAGTGGCAACTATCGGTGTATTTATCGGAGCGCTTACGCTTCTTACAGCCGGAAACAGTGCACTTCTCCTGCTGAAAAGAGTGGATTATAAGACACTGCTGTTTTTTATCGGACTGTTTGTTGTGGTAGGCGGTCTGGAGCAGACAGGGGTTCTGGAATCCATTGCCGATCTGATTGCCCGCCTCAGCGGAGACAATGCGATGCTTATGGTTGCGATTGTGCTGTGGCTTTCAGCGATTGCCAGCGCTTTTGTGGACAATATCCCCTTTGCCGCAACGATGATTCCCGTTATCCGGAGCCTTGCGGCTGCGCAGGGGGTGGATCTGTCGGTTCTTGCATGGGCTCTTTCCATGGGTACGGATATAGGAGGATGCGGAACGCCCATAGGCGCGTCTGCCAATGTTGTCGGCATTTCAGTAGCTGCTAAAAACGGTCATTTTATCGGATGGGGAAGATATTGCAGACATTCGGCTCCGGCCACTGTACTGGTTGTTTTTATCTCCATGATTTGTATTTACATCCGGTATTTTTAAAGGGCTGAACAGGGCTTTCGGACTGATTTTTACTGTCCTGCGACTCTTTTGCCTTAAAAAGAAATACTTCAGCCCGGAGCAATTTGGGGGAGGAGATTGAGGTATGGTAGAAAAAAGAAACCTGATTATTTCCGTGGGACGTGAATTTGGAAGCGGAGGACATGTGATTGCAGAGGATCTGGCAAAGCGCTTCGGACTTCCGATCTATGATCACGGTATGCTGGACAGGATTGCCCAGGAAAAAAATGTGGACAAAAAAACACTTGAAAAGTATGATGAGAAACCTGTCAACCATTTTTTTTCCCGCACTGTCAGCGGACACTCCAGTTCTCTCCAGGATAATCTGGCACAGATGCAGTTTGATTTTCTGAAGAAGAGAGCGGATGCGGGGGAATCATTTGTGGTTGTAGGACGCTGTTCAGAAACGGTTTTAAAGGGGTATAAGGGACTGATTACCTTTTTCGTTCTCGGGGACAGTGATGTAAAGCTGCGCCGCGTCATGGATGTATATGGACTTTCGGAACCGGAAGCCCGGAATATGATGGCGAAAAAAAACTGGAAGAGAAAATCGTATCATAATTATTACTGCAAGAAAAGATGGGGGGATGCGGCAAATTATGACCTCTGCATCAACAGCAGCAGGCTGGGACTTAAGGGAACCGCGGATTTTCTGGAGATATATATCAGAACAAGACTGGAAACCGAAGCGGGCGGGCAAATGATAAAAAAATAATGTGTTGAGTGACAACAGGAATACGCCGTATGATGGCGGCTGTCCTCTAAAAACAGCAGGACAGAGCCGGACGGAGAGCTGTACAGCCGGATAGGATGGTGCATATATGGGCATCGCCTGTCCGGCTGCTGTGCGATATGCGGTTTACCGGTTTACAGGATGGGTGTATAATATTAGCGGTGTCCGGTACAGAATTATAAACGGACAGAGGGGAAAAAGAGATTTTCAGTTTTATCTTTCAGAAAGGACGGAAAAAGAATATGGCACAAAAGGAGAGAACCGGCCTGGTTCTGGAGGGCGGCGGAATGCGCGGCATCTATACGGCCGGTGTTCTGGATGTCTTTATGGAGAAAAATATAACATTTGACGGAGTAATCGGAGTATCTGCCGGGGCCATACACGGGGCTTCCTATGTGTCCGGGCAGCATGGAAGAAGTCTGCGCTATTATAAGAAATATTGCTGTGACAGGCATTTTATGAGCTTTTGGAACCTTCTGAGAACCGGAGATATGGTGGATCGAAAATTCTGCTATTATGATCTGCCGAAGTTTCTGGATCCCTATGACTATGAAGGGTTTAACCGTTCCGGAATGGAATTTTATGTAACCTGCAGCAATGTGGAAACAGGTCAGGCTGAGTATATCCGGATTACGGACATGGATAAACAGATTGAACCGTTCCGCGCGTCAGCCTCACTTCCGTATGTGTCCCGCCTTGTGAGAACGGATGGAAAAAAGCTCCTGGATGGCGGCTGTACGGACAGCATTCCGGTGCGCGCTTTTATGAAGATGGGATTTCGGAGAAATGTTGTGGTTCTTACCCGTCACAGGGAATATGAGAAAAAGCCGGAGCACAGAGTAATGGCGGATCTTTTTTACTGGAGGTATCCGAAGTTTGCGAGGGCCTTAAAGCGCCGGCATCTGGTGTACAATAAAACACTCCGTTTTATTGAGCGGGCTGAGGCGGCCGGACGTGCATTTGTCATACGGCCTGAATGTGAACTTCCGATAGGACGTTCGGAGCATGATCCGGAAAAGCTTCAGGCTGTGTATGATATGGGAAGGCGGGATGCAGAGGCCTGTCTTGACCGTCTGTCAGGCTGGCTTGCGGGGGAAAATCCGGTTGATTTATAGAATGATCTTTAGTATAGTAATCTATAGCCATACCCGGCTGAAGGGCTGCTTTGAAGACTGCTTCTGAGTCACAGTCACAGACTTTCAGCGGGCCGGATTACAATTTTTGGTAAAGGAGACAGCGGCAATGATTAAAGTGGCAGTGGACGCCATGGGCGGCGACAATGCACCGGGGGAGATCGTGGCCGGAGCTGTTATGGCAGCCGGTATCCGCGATGACATAAAGATTCTGCTCATTGGACAGAAGGATGTTGTATCAGAGGAACTTAAGAAGCATACATATAAAGAGGATCGGATCGAGATCGTGCATGCTTCTGAGGTTATTGAGACTGAGGAACCTCCGGTAAATGCAATTCGTCAGAAGAAAGATTCTTCCATTGTGGCAGGAATGAATATGGTGCGCCGCGGGGAAGCGGATGCTTTCTGTTCTGCCGGAAGCACAGGAGCTATTCTGGTGGGCGGACAGGTTCTTGTGGGACGCATAAAAGGCGTGGAAAGGCCACCGCTTGCACCGCTGATTCCAACGGAAAAAGGTGTATCTATTTTGATTGACTGCGGGGCCAATGTGGATGCCAGACCATCCCATCTCGTACAGTTTGCCAAGATGGGGTCAATCTATATGGAGCACGTAGTGGGCATCAGAAATCCCAGAGTTGCCATTGTAAATATCGGAGCAGAAGAGGAAAAGGGAAATGCACTTGTCAAAGAGACGTTCCCTCTTCTCAAGGAATGCAGGGATATCAATTTTATCGGCAGTATTGAGGCAAGGGAGATTCCTCATGGGGGAGCTGATGTGATCGTGTCAGAGGCCTTTGTGGGCAATGTGATCTTAAAGCTTTATGAGGGAGTAGGTGCAACGCTTCTGTCAAAGGTAAAGGAAGGGATGATGAGCAGTCTCCGCTCCAAGGTGGGAGCGCTTCTCGTCAAGCCTGCCCTGAAACAGACACTTAAAAGCTTTGATGCCAGCCGGTACGGAGGCGCACCGCTTCTGGGGCTTAAGGGACTGGTTGTAAAGACGCATGGGAGTGCAAAGCGCACGGAGGTCTGCAATTCTATTATTCAGTGTGTAACATTCAAGGAGCAGCAGATCAACGAAAAGATCCAGAAGAGTCTCTTTTCTGAGGAAAGAGAAGAGGGGAAGGGAGAATAAATGGAGTTTGAAAAGCTTCAGAACATTATCGCAGAGGTACTGAATGTTGAGCCTGATGAGATTACCGAGAATACTGCGTTTGTCGATGATCTGGGGGCTGATTCCCTTGATATTTTTCAGATTGTCATGGGAATTGAGGAGGTATTTGATATTGAAATCCCTGCGGAGGCGGCGGAAAAAATTGTTACGGTGGGGGATGCGGCCGAGCAGATAAAAAATGCGCTTGGCTGAGAACTGAAACGGCTGTCGTGGGAGCTGAGCGGTGTGTCAGGCAAGTCCGGACCTGTTGCCGCCCGGCTCCATTTCGCGGAAGAAGGCGTATGGGAGAGAGGAGTTATATGAGCAGGGAGAGAAAAGAGTTGGAAAGTAAAATAGGCTACCGGTTTAATGACGGTCAGCTTCTGGAGAGGGCTATGACCCACAGTTCCTATGCCAATGAACAGAGAATGAGTAAGAAAGAGTGCAACGAGAGACTGGAGTTTCTGGGAGACGCTGTGCTGGAGGTTGTTTCCAGTGATTTTCTGTTCCACAGATTTCCGGATATGCCGGAAGGAGATCTCACAAAGACCAGAGCCAGCCTGGTGTGTGAGCCGACGCTGGCTCTCTGTGCCAGAGAGATTGAGCTTGGAAGCTTCCTTCTTCTTGGAAAAGGGGAAGAGGCCACAGGCGGAAGAGAGAGGGATTCCGTTGTCTCCGATGCCCTTGAGGCGCTTATCGGGGCTATTTATCTGGACGGTGGTTTTGCTAGTGCAAAAGAGTTTATTCATCGTTTTGTCATGAATGATATTGATCATAAAAAGCTCTTTTATGATAGCAAGACTATCTTGCAGGAAATTGTGCAGAGTCAGGAGGGCGGGGTGCTTCACTACGTTCTTCTGAAAGAGGAAGGACCGGATCACAACAAGCGTTTTGAGGTGTCGGCATGCATTGGAAATGAGGAGATTGGGCGAGGTGCCGGCCGCACCAAGAAGGCGGCGGAACAGATGGCCGCTTATCAGGGAATTCTGAAAATCAGGAGATCGTAGGTGAAATATGTATTTAAAGAGCATTGAGATTCAGGGATTCAAATCCTTTGCCAATAAAATTCTTTTTGAATTCCACAACGGAATAACGGGAATTGTGGGGCCCAACGGAAGCGGGAAGAGCAATGTGGCCGATGCGGTCCGATGGGTTCTGGGAGAGCAGCGAATCAAGCAGCTACGCGGCGGAACCATGCAGGACGTTATTTTTGCCGGGACGCAGCTTCGCAAGCCGCAGGGGTTTGCATATGTGGCTATTACCCTGGATAACTCAGATCATAAGCTGCCTATCAGTTTCGACGAAGTCACAATCTCCAGGCGGCTTTACCGTTCTGGCGAGAGTGAGTACAGAATTAATGGCAGTGCCTGCCGGCTGAAGGACATTAATGAGCTGTTTTATGATACTGGAATCGGAAAAGAAGGATATTCCATTATCGGCCAGGGGCAGATAGATAAGATTTTAAGCGGACGGCCGGAGGAGCGCAGGGAGCTTTTTGACGAGGCGGCCGGAATCGTAAAATTTAAGCGCCGGAAAGTGATTGCCCAGAAGAAGCTGGAGGATGAAAAGCAGAATCTTCTGCGTGTGACGGATATTCTTGCTGAGCTGGAAAAGCAGGTCGGACCGCTTAAAAAGCAGGCGGAGACGGCCAGAGAATATCTGCGTCTGAAAGAGGGACTGAAAAACTGCGAGGTTAATCTGTTTCTGGCGGAGTCGGCTGAAATAAAAAAGCAGATTGCGCAGGTAGAGGAAAATGAATCCGTACTGTCTGCAGACCGGGAAGGTGTAAGGGTCGAGTCGGAAAAACTTAAAGCGGAGTATGATGAGCTGAGCAGCGAGTTGGACGGGCTTGATGCCGTCATTGCCGGAAAGCGGGAGATGGCCGGGGCGGCAGGTCTGGAAAGCCAGACTCTTGAGGGACGCATTGAAGTCCTGAAGGAGCAGATTAATACAGAGCGGATGAACGAGGAGCATATCCGCAGCAGAATTGAGGCCATTGACGAAGAGCTTGCGCAGAAAAAGGAACAGGTCCGGACATACCGCCAGGAGCGGGAAGAACTTTCGGGAACCATCAGAGATATAAAAGAAAACCTTCTTGCCGCAGAAAACCGGGTGTCCGGGATGGACCTACAGATTGCGGACAGAGAGACGAAAATTGAAGAGGCCAAAGCCGCTGTTATTTCAGCTCTCAATGAAAAGGCGGGGCTGGCGGCAGAGCGGCAGCGCTATGAAACCATGCTGGAACAGGTGGATGTGCGCCGTGCCGAGGTCAGTCAGAAGCTTTTGAAATTTAAGAGTGATGAATCCGTCCAGGAGGAACAGCTTGAGAGAGAGCGTCAGATACTGGAAGGACTTAAAAAAGAAGAGAGCGGGCTTAAAGAGCGGGAAGCAGCATGTCAGAAGAAATATGCGGACGCAGAATCGGAAATCCGACGCCTCAACAGGAGACTGACAGATACGCAGCAGAATTACCATACCAGTCATACAAAGCTTGAATCCATGCGAAATCTTGCGGAGCGCTATGAGGGATACGGAGGAAGTATCCGGCGTGTTATGGAGGTCAGAGACCGGGTATTTGGTATTCATGGTGTGGTTGCTGATATTATCGCAACCACAAAGGAATATGAGACGGCGATTGAGACGGCACTGGGCGGAAGCATCCAGAATATTGTGACAGACTCGGAGCAGACGGCAAAGCAGCTCATTGAATACCTGAAAAAAAACCGTTACGGCCGTGCCACGTTTCTTCCGCTGACAAGCGTATCGGGAAAAGGCGGCTTTTCACAGACGGCAGCTTTGTCGGAACCGGGAGTTCTCGGGCTGGCAAGCAGCCTTGTCACAGCAGATGAGACTTATAAGGGACTTATAGAATATCTTCTGGGGCGGGTTGTGGTGGTGGATCAGATTGATCACGCCATTGCTCTTGCAAAAAAATTCAGATATTCCCTGCGTATTGTGACGCTGGACGGAGAACTTTTGAGCGCCGGAGGTTCAATGACAGGCGGTGCCTTTAAAAACAGCAGTAATCTGCTGGGAAGAAGGCGCGAGATAGAAGAACTTGAGGCGGCATGTAAAAAAGCTCTCGTCCAGGTGGAAGCGATTCAGAAAGAGCTGGTATCCAACGAGGGTGTGCTGGCCGCTGTAAAGGAGGAGCTCGCAGAGACGGGAAACCGGCAGCAGGCTGTCCGCCTGGAACAGAATACAGCTTCTCTTCGCATGGCACAGCTGGAGGAAAAATGCAGAGAGATTGCAGAATCATCATCTGACCTGAGAATGGAAAATGAGGAGCTGGAGAGTCAGATAAGAGAACTGAGAGAAAAGAAGGAATCTCTTTCAGGGGAGACGTCCCGCCTGGAACTTTTAAGTCAGTCTAAAAGCCGGACAGTGGAAGAAGAGACTGAAATGCTTGCAAAACTCCGCCAGGAACGGGAGCAGGCATCAAAGGAGCTTTCTGATGTTCAGCTGAGGGCTTCAGAGATACGGCAGAGAGACAGTTTTATTGAGGAAAATCTTCGCCGGGTTATCCGGGAGGAGGAGCATCTGTCAGAAGAAAAGAGCCATCTGGAGGAAAGCAGCGCGGGAAGCGGGGGGAATATTGCGGCCCGGGAACAGGAGATAGAGGAGATCAGGATTCAGATCGGAGCGAAAAAGGAAGAAATTCTCGCTCTGGAGCAGGATATTCAGGAAAATCTGCAGAAAAAAGAAGAGCGGGCAAAGCGCCAGAAAACATTTTTTGAGAGGCGGGAGGATCTTAACCAGCGCCTGTCACTTCTGGAGCGGGACGGATTCCGCCTACAGGGACAGAGAGAGAGACTGCAGGAGCGACTGGAAGGTCATATTTCTCATATGTGGAATGAGTACGAGATTACGTTCCAGACGGCTGAGGAACTGCGAAATCCCGATCCGGAGCCGATACCGGCTATGAAAAAACGGATTGAGGGTCTCAAAAATGATATCCGCGGTCTGGGAAATGTCAATGTCAATGCCATTGAGGATTACCGGGATGTATCAGAGCGGTATGAATTTATGAAGACCCAGCATGATGATCTGTCCGCTGCGGAGGCCGCACTTCTTAAAATCATCGATGAGCTGGATACGGGAATGCGGCGTCAGTTCAATGAAAAATTTGCTGAGATACGGCGGGAATTTGACAAGGTTTTTAAAGAGCTGTTCGGCGGGGGAAACGGAACGCTTGAGCTTGCGGAGGACGAGGATATTCTCGAGGCAGGAATTCAGATTATTTCCCAGCCTCCTGGAAAGAAACTGCAGAATATGATGCAGTTATCAGGAGGAGAGAAGGCGCTGACGGCCATTGCCCTGCTTTTTGCCATTCAGAATCTGAAGCCTTCGCCATTCTGTCTTCTGGATGAGATTGAGGCGGCTCTTGACGATTCAAATGTGGATCGGTTTGCGGGGTATCTCCACAAACTGACAAAATATACACAGTTTATTGTTATAACGCACCGAAGGGGAACAATGGTTGCCTCAGACAGACTGTACGGTATTACCATGCAGGAAAAAGGTGTATCAACGCTGGTTTCCGTTAATCTGATAGAGGAGGAGCTGGAAAAAGCGGAAAAGAAGGAGGAAGCAGGATGAGCGAGGGAAAAAAAGGTTTTTTCGGCCGTCTGGTTGAAGGACTGACAAAGACGAGAAATTCCATTGTGACAGGCATTGATTCCGTGTTCAGCGGTTTTTCGGCCATAGATGACGACTTTTACGAGGAGATAGAGGAGACTCTGATCATGGGAGATCTGGGAATTCAGACTACCATGGCGATTGTAGAGGATCTGCGCAAAAAGGTAAAGGAAAATCATATCAAGGAACCGGCGGAATGCAAGGAACTTCTCATAAGCAGCATTAAAAGCCAGATGGATCTGGGAGAAAATGCGTATGAGTTTGAAAACCGCAAGTCAGTTGTGCTTGTAATCGGTGTAAACGGTGTGGGAAAGACTACATCCGTTGGAAAGCTGGCAGGACAGCTTAAGGATCAGGGAAAACGGGTTATTCTGGCTGCAGCGGATACATTCCGTGCGGCAGCTGTTGAGCAGCTTACGGAGTGGGCCGGCCGGGCCGGTGTGGAGATTATCGCGCAGCAGGAAGGATCCGATCCGGCAGCGGTAATCTATGATGCAATTGCGGCAGCTAAATCCAGAGGGGCGGACGTTCTTATCTGTGATACGGCCGGGCGCCTTCACAATAAGAAAAATCTGATGGAAGAGCTGAAAAAGATTAACCGTATTATTGACAAGGAATACCCGGAAGCGTACCGGGAGACACTGGTGGTTCTTGACGGAACAACGGGACAGAATGCTCTTTCTCAGGCGCGCCAGTTTATGGAAGCAGCGCAGATTACGGGAATTATTCTGACAAAACTGGATGGAACGGCCAAGGGAGGAATTGCGGTTGCGATTCAGTCAGAATTAGGGATACCCGTAAAATATATTGGAATCGGGGAAAAGATTGATGATCTCCAGAAATTTAATGCCGATGATTTTGTGAATGCACTTTTTAACCGGGATAAGAACTGAAAAGGACAGGCAGAAGGCCGGAATCAGGAAACGGCCCGGGACGGCAGAATGACAGCACAGACAGAAGAAATACAATTGAAAGGAAGAGACGATCATGAAAGAGAGCAAAAAAGAGACGGTAGAAGAGGAAAAGAGCAAAGAAGAGCGGGAAGGTCTTACTCTGGAAAAGTTCGAGGAAGCTACGGAGGCAGTGGGAAAGGTTATATCCGAGACAAAGCTTGTTTACAGTGAGTATTTCTCAAACTCTACGGGAAACAGGGTCTACTTCAAGCCTGAGAATATGCAATATACAGGAGCCTATAAGGTTCGCGGAGCTTATTATAAAATAAGCACTCTGACGGATGAGGAGAAGTCCAGAGGACTTATTACGGCATCTGCCGGAAACCATGCCCAGGGCGTCGCCTATGCGGCAAAGCTGGCCGGCTGCAGGGCTACGATTGTCATGCCCACAACCACTCCCCTCATGAAGGTAAACAGAACCAGAAGCTATGGGGCTGAGGTTGTTTTACACGGCGATGTGTTTGATGATGCGCTTGCCTGTGCCAATGAGCTGGCTGCTGAGCACGGCTATACATTTATTCATCCGTTCAATGATCTCGATGTTGCTACCGGGCAGGGAACCATCGCGATGGAAATTATTAAGGAGCTTCCCACTGTGGACTACATTCTTGTTCCCATAGGAGGCGGCGGACTCTGCACAGGCGTTGCGACGCTGGCAAAGCTCTTAAATCCGAAGATTAAAGTCATCGGCGTGGAGCCGGCGGGGGCAAACTGCATGCAGGAATCCTTAAAAGCGGGAGAGGTCATTACACTGCCCTCCATAAATACCATTGCGGACGGAACTGCCGTACAGCGCCCCGGCGATCTTCTGTTCCCTTATATTCAGAAGAATGTGGATGACATTATCACGATTGATGACTCAGAGCTCATTGTGGCATTCCTGGATATGGTGGAAAACCATAAGATGATCGTTGAGAACTCCGGCCTTCTTACAGTTGCGGCATTAAAGCATCTGCATGTGTCCAAAAAGAAGATCGTCTCAATCCTGAGCGGAGGAAATATGGATGTAATTACAATGGCATCCATTGTTCAGCACGGACTGATTCAGAGAGACAGAGTGTTTACTGTTTCTGTCCTTCTTCCGGACAAGCCCGGCGAACTTGCAAAGGTAGCTACGCTCATGGCTGAGGAGCAGGGAAATGTAATAAAGCTGGAGCACAATCAGTTCGTAAGTATCAACCGCAACGCAGCGGTGGAACTGCGCATCACGGTGGAAGCCTTCGGAACAGAGCACAAAAACCGGATTGTGGATGCTCTGAAAGCAGCAGGGTACCGCCCGAAGCTGGTAAAATCCAAAAGTATTTACGATGTGTAGAATAAAGGAAAATCATGTATAAAATAGATAAAGAGATCCCGCTCATAAAAAACATGATTTATTTTATAAAGTGGAGTCTGGCATCTCTGACTATCGGACTTGTAACGGGCGCTGTGGGAACAGCCTTTGGACACGGCGTCCTCCGGGCTTCTGCGTTTTTTTCGGCCCACCCGTTTATGGTACTTTTTCTCCCTGTATCAGGGCTTATAATTCTAGGAATTTACCATCTGCTCAGGGAAGAAAAAAACCGGGGAACCAATATGGTCATAGAGGCTATCTATTCGGATACAGAGGTCAGTTTCACGACACTTCCGGCCATTTTTCTGGGGACAATTCTGACTCATCTGGCAGGAGGTTCCGCCGGACGGGAGGGAGCCGCTCTTCAGATGGGAGGAAGCATCGGCAATCAGTTTGCCAGAGTATTTCATCTGGACGAGAAGGATAAGAAAATTGCTGTGATGTGCGGAATGAGCGGAACGTTTGCGGCACTTTTCGGAACGCCGCTGGCGGCAGCCGTTTTTTCAATGGAAGTTATCAGCATTGGCGTGATGTATTATGCCGCTCTCGTGCCGTGTCTGTTTTCTGCCTTTGTGGGGGCATATGTGTCGGGAAATCTGGGGCTTGTCCCTGAAGCGTTTGAGATAGGGACGTTTCCTGCTTTCGATCTTAAAGGAGCCGTGGTAATTGTAGTTTTCGGCATGTTCTGTGCGGTTGCCTCCGAATTCTTCTGCATTTCTCTCCACAGGGCGGAAGGACTTTATAAAAAGTATCTTCCCTCTCCTTTTAAGAGAATCGTGTCGGGAGGCGTGCTCGTGGCGGTTATGACGCTGGCTGTCGGGACGACCCGCTATAACGGGAGCGGAATCAGTCTCATTGAAGAGTGCTTTGCAGGCAATGTAAAAGTGTGGGATTTTGCGGTCAAAATTCTTTTTACTGTTGTCACACTGGAGGCCGGATTTAAAGGCGGAGAAATTGTGCCGACACTGGCAATAGGGGCATCCTTCGGTGCGGCAGTCGCTCTGCTTACGGGCCAGCCTCTGGGACTGATGACGGCATGCGGGATGCTGGGGCTGTTTGTGGGGGTAACCAACTGTCCTATCTCCACGCTTCTTCTGGGATTTGAAATGTTCGGCTACCGGGCCATGCCATATTTTGCACTTGTCATTGCGGTCAGTTTTACTCTGTCAGGTTATTACAGTCTTTATGCAAGCCAGAAATTTGTCTACTCAAAAACAAGGACAGAATATATTAACAGAAAGACAAACTAAGAGGAGACAGGCCGGGAAATCCGCAGGAAATTTATATCGCACATTCGTGACTTTTGTGGTAAAATAGCTAATGATAAGGCGCGGACAGGATGAATTGTTTCCGCAAAGCCTTTTTGAGGAAAACGCAGTTTGCCGGTATGGCTTATCCAAGACTGCGGACAAACTTTACAGGAGAGACCGAGAATGAAATGGAAACGGGTATTGCTCAAACTGAGCGGTGAAGCCCTGGCGGGCGAGAAGAAAACTGGTTTTGATGAGGCGACGGTCAAGGAGGTCGCAAGACAGGTCAAAGCGGCAGTGGAGGAAGGCGTTGAGGTCGGCATTGTAATCGGCGGAGGAAATTTCTGGAGAGGCCGTGAGAGCAATGCGATTGATCGCACCAAGGCAGATCAGATCGGGATGCTTGCTACTGTTATGAACTGTATTTATGTGTCAGAAATATTCAGAAGCGAAGGGATGATGACGCAGATTCTGACTCCCTTTGAGTGCGGCTCCATGACGAAGCTCTTTTCAAAGGACAGAGCCAACAAATATTTTTCCAGAGGAATGGTGGTATTTTTTGCCGGCGGAACGGGACATCCCTATTTTTCTACGGATACGGGCGTGGCTCTCAGAGCCATTGAGATGGAGGCGGACTGCATTCTCCTGGCAAAGGCGATAGACGGTGTGTACGACAGCGATCCCAAGCTGAATCCGGAGGCAAAGAAATATGATTCTCTTTCTATCCAGGAAGTGATCGATAAAAAGCTTGCAGTAGTAGATCTGACGGCTTCCATCATGTGCATGGAGAATCATGTGCCGATGGCTGTGTTCAGTCTGAATGAGAAAGACGGCATCGTCAATGCGATGCGCGGAAAAATAAATGGTACGGTAGTTACCGCATAACAGGAGGTTTATATGCAGGAAAAGTTGAAAGTTTACGAGGAGAAGATGGACAAGTCCTACGATGCGCTGCTGAATGAGTATGCGTCTATTCGTGCGGGGCGTGCAAATCCGCATGTTCTGGACAAACTTCGGGTAGATTATTACGGAGCGCCCACACCGCTTCAGCAGGTAGCAAATATTTCCGTGCCGGAGCCGAGAATGATTCTGATTCAGCCCTGGGAGAAGAAGCTGATAAAAGATATTGAAAAGGCCATCCTGACTTCTGATCTGGGAATCAACCCCAACAATGACGGAATGTCGATCCGTCTTGTATTTCCTGAGCTCACGGAGGAGCGCAGAAAAGATCTGGCGAAGGATGTAAAGAAGAAGGGCGAGGGAGCCAAGGTTGCGATCCGCAACATCCGCCGCGACGCCAATGATGCCATCAAAAAGATGGAGAAAGCGGGAGAGATTTCCGAGGACGAGCAGGCTGAGGGCGAAGAGAAGATCCAGAAGATGACGGATAAGATGATCGCAAAGATTGACAAGGCTGTGGAGACAAAGACACAGGAGATTATGACGGTATAACACTTTTGATAATAAACGGCGTGAAGGTGCCGGCTGATCGGGCTGAGTGGCATTTAAGGATATATCCCAAAATGGCCTCCCGGCCCGATTCTGTGAGGAGGAAAATGAGGATGGAAAAAGCGCTGGACGAGCTTATAATTCCGCAGCATGTGGCCCTTATTCTGGATGGAAACGGCCGATGGGCAAAAAAGAGAGGCCTTCCGAGGACGGCCGGCCATAAGCAGGGGTGTGTCACAGTAGAGAAGACGGTGGAGGATGCTGCCAGACTGGGAATCCGGTATCTGACGGTTTACGGCTTTTCCACGGAAAACTGGAAGCGGTCAGCAGAAGAGGTGGGAGCTCTGATGCAGCTTTTCCGCTATTATCTGAAACGGCTTTTAAAGATTGCGAAAGCAAACAATGTCAGAGTGAAAATGATCGGGGACAGAACCCGTTTTGATAGAGATATTATTGAGGGAATTAACCGCCTGGAGAACGAGACGGCGGATAATACCGGAATGACATTTGTTATTGCAGTGAATTACGGAGGACGCGACGAGATCACAAGAGCGGTGCGTCATATGATAAAAGATGCTGCAGACGGAAAACTGGATGGGGAGTCCGTGACAGAGCAGACGGTTGCATCTTATCTGGATACGGCGGGAATCCCGGATCCGGATCTTCTGATTCGGACAAGCGGGGAGATACGCCTCTCCAACTATCTTCTGTGGCAGCTTGCCTACAGTGAAATTTATATAACGGACTGTCTGTGGCCCGATTTTAACCGTGATGAGCTTATAAAGGCGATAGAACAGTACAATAATAGAGACAGGCGCTTTGGAGGCGCTAAGGCTTAAGGAGGTTCGCAATGTTCCGGACAAGGCTGATAAGCGGTATCGTGCTGGTGCTTCTGGCTATGGTGGTGGTTCCAAGAGGAGGGGCGCTGCTTTACTGTGTGACGGCGGCCATTTCGCTCATTGGCATGTTTGAGCTTTACCGCGTGATGAAAATCGAGAGAGAAGTGCCGGGGCTGGTGGGTTACGCCGCCTGTCTCGCTTATTATGGAATCGTATGGTTTGAGGGGCAGCAGTATGTGACCCTTCTGGCGATTGCGGCGCTGATGCTCCTTATGACGGTTTACGTTTTTACTTTTCCCAGATATGGAACGGAACAGATAACAGTTGCCTTTTTCGGAATCTTTTATCTGGGTGTCATGCTGTCCTATCTTTACCAGGTGCGGGCGATGGCGGACGGAAAATATCTGGTGTGGCTGATTTTCCTGAGCTCCTGGGGCTGTGACACATGTGCCTACTGTGTGGGCATGCTTCTGGGAAGACATAAGCTTGCTCCTGTTTTAAGTCCCAAAAAGTCCATTGAGGGTGCTGTCGGAGGCGTTGTGGGAGCAGCTGCACTGGGATTTCTTTATGCTTCTGTTTTCGGACACAGAATGATAGAAGTAACGGAGCCCCAGTTTGCCTGTGCCGGGGCCTGTGCCATAGCGGCAGTCATTTCGCAGATTGGAGATCTGGCTGCGTCGGCTATCAAGCGGAATCATAATGTTAAGGATTACGGTCATTTAATTCCGGGTCACGGCGGTGTGCTGGATCGGTTTGACAGCATGATTTTTACAGCTCCGGCTATCTACTTTGCGGTATTATTTTTACGGTAATGAATTTCCGAAGGGAAGGATTCAGATGAAAAAGATTTCCATACTCGGTTCCACAGGTTCAATCGGAACTCAGACATTGGACGTGGTTCGAGTGAATAAAGATATAGAAGTGACAGCGCTTGCCGCCGGGCACAATATAGATTTGCTTGAAAAGCAGATACGGGAATTTCGTCCTGCCATTGCATCTGTGTGGGATGAAAAAAAGGCTCTGGAACTTAAGACGAGGGTACGGGATCTGGATATTCGCGTGGAGTCAGGAATGGAGGGACTTCTGGCAGCGGCGACCGAGCCGGAGGCAGAGATTGTTGTCACAGCCGTAGTCGGCATGATTGGTATCCGTCCTACCATAGCAGCGATGGAGGCAGGGAAAGACATTGCTCTGGCCAACAAAGAGACTCTTGTTACGGCCGGTCATATTATCATGCCTCTTGCACAGGAGAGAAAAGTGAAAATTCTGCCGGTTGACAGTGAGCACAGTGCTATTTTTCAGAGCCTGAACGGCGAGCGGATGAACCGGATTCACAAGATACTTCTGACGGCTTCAGGCGGCCCGTTCCGGGGAAAAACAAGAGCGGAGCTTACCGGGATTCAGGCAGAAGATGCGCTTAAGCATCCCAACTGGACGATGGGCAGGAAAATTACCATTGACAGTTCTACCATGGTAAACAAGGGACTGGAGGTTATGGAGGCCCGCTGGCTCTTCGATGTGTCCATGGATCAGGTACAGGTCGTGGTACAGCCTCAGAGCGTGATTCATTCCATGGTGGAGTTTGAAGACGGAGCAGTTATTGCTCAGCTCGGCACCCCTGATATGAAGCTTCCGATTCAGTACGCGCTTTATTATCCGGAAAGAAGATTCCTTCCCGGGGAACGGTTAGATTTTGCGAAACTTGGGCAGATTACATTTGAAGCGCCTGATTTTGAAAATTTCAGAGGACTTTCTCTTGCATACCATGCGGGACGGGAGGGAGGAACGCTCCCTACTGTTTTCAATGCGGCAAACGAACTGGCTGTAAAGAAATTTCTGAATCGGGAGATAGGATATCTGACTATCACGGATATCATCGAGGCCGCCATGGAGCGGCATAAGACGGTTGCCAGCCCCTCTGTGGATGAGATTCTGGCGGCGGAACAGGAAACCTATGAATTTATAGAGAGCAGGTGGTAGATTGTTGAGTTTGCTTGCGGCGCTTCTCGTATTTGGCCTTATTATTCTGTTTCATGAATTTGGCCATTTTCTTCTGGCAAAGCGCGGCGGAATCTGTGTTGTTGAGTTCTCTCTCGGAATGGGGCCGCGGCTTTTCAGCTTTGTCAGGGGAGGCACCCGTTATTCTCTGAAGCTTCTTCCCTTCGGAGGCTCCTGCATGATGCTTGGAGAGGACGAGGATACGGAGGATGAAACAGAGAAAAGAGATGAAAATACATCGGAAGTACACTGTGCAGCAGACAGTGAAAACGTCGGGACAGACAGGCGTCTTCCCGATTCATATGGCGGAATTTCCCTTCCTCCGGGAGCAAAAGGAGCATATTTTAATGAAACATCCGTCTGGACCCGTTTCCTTGTCATAGCGGCCGGACCGTTTTTTAATTTTATCCTTGCTTTCATCTGTTCCTTTTTTGTGATCAGCTGTGTGGGGTACGATCCGGCAGAGATTCAGCATGTGGAGCCCGGGTATCCTGCAGCTGAGGCAGGGATGCAGCAGGGAGACGTGATTACGGAAATAAATGGTAAGTCGATCCGGCTTTACCGGGACATTCTGGCTTATACGGCATTTCATCCTGGGGAGACTCTGACAGTTGAGTACAAAAGGAACGGGGAAAAACTTGAGGCTGTTCTTGAGCCTAAATATTCTGAGGAGACCGGCGGTTATCTCATGGGGATCAGCGGAGGCGTGTACAGAAAGTCGGAATCTGTTTTCACAACGGCAAAGTACAGCGTATATGAGCTTCGCTACTGGATTGATCTGACATTTAAGAGTCTGGGAATGATTGTGAAGCGCCAGGTAAGCTCTGATGATATTGCGGGACCTGTGCGGATTGTGTCCATGATTGACTCAACGGTAAAGGAAAGCAGTGAGTACGGGCTCATGGTTGTTCTGGTAAATCTGGCGAGTATGTGTGTGCTTCTGAGTGCCAATCTGGGCATCATGAACCTTCTTCCGATTCCGGCTCTCGACGGCGGAAGACTTGTGTTTATTGTGATTGAAATGCTCCGCGGAAAACCCATTGACCGGGAAAAGGAGGGCATGATCCATATGACGGGTATGGCTCTTCTTATGACACTTATGGTGTTTATTCTGTTTAATGATATAAGAAATATATTTTAATTTCAGGCGCCGCATGCCGGATGAGCAATGTCTGGCTGCGGCGCGTATGAGATGGATATCAGGAGGGCAGGTAGGATAAAGATGGCATACAGGGATGAGACAAAGACAGTTCAGATTGGAAACAGAGAGATCGGGGGAGGACATCCTGTTTTAATTCAGTCCATGTGCAATACAAGGACAGAAGATGTGGATGCCACAGTAGCGCAGATCCTTGAGCTGGAGACGGCGGGATGCGATATTATCCGGGTCGCGGTGCCTACGATGGAAGCGGCGCTGGCGCTGAAGGAAATCCGCAGAAGGATTCATATTCCGCTGGTAGCCGATATACATTTCGATTACCGCCTGGCTATCGCCTCCATTGAATGCGGTGCTGATAAGATCCGGATCAATCCGGGAAACATCGGTTCGGAAGAACGGGTAAGAGCTGTTGTGGACAAGGCAAAAGAGTACGGCATTCCCATCCGTGTCGGGGTCAACAGCGGTTCGCTTGAAAAAGCGCTGATCGAAAAATACAAAGGCGTGACGGCGGAAGGACTTGTGGAGAGTGCTCTGGATAAAACTGCCATGATTGAGAAAATGGGATATGACAACCTGGTCATCAGTATCAAGTCTTCCGATGTAATGATGTGTGTAAAGGCCCATGAGCTGATCGTTAAAAAGACGAGGTATCCTCTTCATGTCGGAATTACAGAGGCTGGAACAGTCACTGCGGGAAACATAAAATCAGCGGTGGGGCTGGGACTCATTCTGGGACAGGGAATCGGCGATACCATCCGTGTCTCCCTGACGGGCAGCCCTGTGGAAGAGATTAAGTCTGCAAAGCTTATACTCAGAACGCTGGGACTGAGAAAGGGTGGCGTAGAGGTTGTCTCCTGTCCTACCTGCGGACGGACAAAAATTGATCTTATCGGTCTCGCCAATCAGGTTGAGACCATGGTTCAGGCATATCCTCTTGATATAAAAGTTGCGGTAATGGGATGCGTGGTAAATGGTCCGGGAGAGGCCAGAGAAGCGGATCTGGGCATTGCCGGCGGCATAGGAGAGGGACTTCTGATCCGGCGGGGAGAGGTAATCCGCAAGGTGCCGGAGGCGGAGCTTCTGCCGGCTCTTAAGGCAGAGCTTGATCGGCTGGCTGCGGAAAAAGAAGTAGGGTGATAGAATGAAAACATTTCTGGAGGTATTTCCGGATTTACATATTGCGGACAGTGTGAGAGGGCTTTTAGAACTGGTAAAGGTCGAAAAGGTTACGGCTACCAGCGACAGAAGCTCTGTTCGCATTTATATCGACAGTCCGCGTCTGATGCACAAACAGAATATTTACATGCTGGAGGACGGGATCAGAGAGCAGCTTTTTCCGGGAAAGAGAATTACGATCCGGATTCTGGAAAAATATCATCTTTCCAGCCAGTATACGCCTGAAAAGCTGATGGATGTCTACCGGGACAGTATTCTGCTGGAACTGAAAAAATACAGTGTTGTTCTCTACAGCATGTTCCGCAAGGCGGAGCTGACCTTTGAGGAGAAAGATCTTCTTGTGCTTGAACTGGAGGACACGATGGTTGTCCGCGAAAAATCAGGGGAGCTTAAACGGATTCTGGAGAAAATATTTACGGAGCGGTGCGGCCTGCCGCTGGAGATAAAGCTTTCATATCGTCCGGTTATGCAGAAAAAAGAAGAGGATGCATCTGTTATCTATGTGAGCGGGCATGAAAACAAAGAGAACGAAGATACGCCCCGCCTGCAGGATGATGCCGGTGTTCCGGCAAAGAAGGGAAAAGAGGTTTCGGGCTCAGCCGCTCAGGAAAGCGGGCAGAAATTAAAGAAAGCCGGTTTTGGGGACACTTCCGGAAAGAAGAATTCAAACCAGACGGATAATAAGGATGGAAAAAAGGATTTCTCCGGCGGGAAACGGGAATTCAGACGTTTCGGGCAGATGAAGAAGTCGGACAATCCGGATGTGCTTTACGGCCGTGATTTCGAGGACGAGCCTGTTGAACTTGATAAACTGGAGGGTGAGGTAGGCGAAGTTGTTATCCGGGGGAAAATCCTGTCCACGGAATTGCGTGAGCTCAGGAGCGGCAACACACTTTTTATGTTTAATATTACGGATTTCCGTGATACGATAGGTGTCAAAATTTTTGCCAGAGAAGATACGCTTGAAGATCTGAAAACTGCCACAAAGGCAGGTCAGTTTGTGAAGGTAAAGGGTGTCGCTAATATTGACCGGTTTGACGGAGAACTGACAATCGGGTCTGTGTCGGGCATAAAAAAGTGCGAGGATTTTACAACCAAACGAATGGACAGCAGTCCCGTAAAGCGGGTTGAGCTTCACTGTCACACAAAAATGAGTGATATGGACGGTGTCTCAGAGGTAAAAGACATCATAAAGCGCGCCAAACAGTGGGGAATGGACGCCATTGCCGTGACGGATCATGGCTGTGTTCAGGCCTTCCCTGATGCCAATCATGCACTGGACAAGGGAGATTCATTTAAAATACTCTACGGAGTGGAGGGATATCTGGTAGATGATCTGCAGGAGCTGGCGGAGAACCCGAAGGGCCAGTCTCTTGATCATACCTGTGTTGTGTTTGATATAGAGACGACCGGTTTCAGTCCAATCAAAAACCGGATTATTGAGATTGGTGCCGTGCGCGTCAGAGAGGGGCGGATTGTAGACAAATTCAGCACTTTCGTAAACCCGGAGGTGCCGATTCCCTATGAGATTGAACAGCTGACAGGAATAAGCGACAACATGGTTCTGGATGCTCCTGTTATTGAGGAGGTTCTCCCCAGGTTTCTGGAGTTCTGTGAGGGAGCTGTCATGGTGGCACATAATGCTTCCTTTGATATCAGTTTTATAAAAGAGTATGCTTCGCGTCAGGGGCTGAGTTTCGATCCCACTGTGCTGGACACCGTGGCTCTGGCCAGACTCCTTCTTCCGAACCTGAACCGCTTTAAGCTTGACACGGTTGCAAAGGAGCTGCGCATCTCCCTGGAAAATCATCACAGGGCAGTGGATGATGCGGGAGCGACCGCGGAAATCTTTGTTAAATTCATTGAGATGCTGAAGGAAAGAGGAGTTTGTGATCTGAACGGACTCAATGAGTTGAGCAAAATGACTCCGGAGATGATCCGGAAGATGCCGACCTACCATATCATTATTCTTGCCAAAAATGATGTGGGACGCATCAACCTGTACCGTCTGATATCGGAATCCAACCTTACATATTTCGCCAAGCGCCCCCGGATACCAAAAAGCCTTCTGGCAAAAAGACGTGAGGGGCTTATCATCGGCTCTGCCTGTGAGGCGGGAGAACTTTTCCAGGCAATTATCCGGGGGGTTCCCGATTCACAGCTGGGGAAAATTGTAAGCTTTTATGATTATCTGGAGATCCAGCCACTGGGCAATAATGCTTTTATGCTGCGGGATGAAAAGAGCCCGGCAAATACCTGGGAGGATCTTAAAGATTACAACCGTAAAATAATTACCCTGGGAGAGCAGTTTAATAAGCTGGTATGCGCTACCTGTGATGTCCATTTCCTGGATCCGGAGGATGAGGTATACAGGCGTATTATCATGGCCAGCAAGGGTTTTAAAGATGCGGATGATCAGGCGCCTCTTTATCTTCGTACAACGGAGGAGATGCTTGCGGAGTTTGAATATCTGGGAAGCGACAAGGCGTATGAAATTGTGGTAACGAATACACGGAAGATTGCGGCCATGTGCGAGAAGATATCTCCGGTAAGGCCGGATAAGTGCCCTCCGGTCATTCCCAACTCAGATGAGATGCTCAGGACGATCTGCTATAACAGAGCTCACGATATGTACGGGGAGGAGCTTCCGAAGGTTGTGGTGGACCGTCTTGAGAGGGAACTTCATTCCATTATCTCCAACGGTTTTGCCGTAATGTATATCATTGCCCAGAAGCTGGTGTGGAAATCCAACGAGGACGGGTATCTGGTGGGTTCCCGTGGTTCTGTCGGTTCATCTCTGGCGGCTACCATGGCGGGAATTACAGAGGTAAATCCGTTAAGCCCGCACTATTATTGTCCGAACTGTCATTATTACGATTTTGATTCGGATGAGGTAAAGAGCTTCTCTGGAATGGCGGGATGTGATATGCCGGACAAAAACTGCCCTGTCTGCGGAAAACCGCTTAAAAAAGACGGTTTTGACATACCTTTTGAGACATTCCTGGGATTTAAGGGAGATAAAGAGCCGGATATCGACCTGAACTTCTCCGGCGAGTATCAGAGCCGCGCTCACAGCTACACCGAGGTCATCTTCGGAAAAGGGCAGACATACAGAGCCGGAACCATCGGTACGCTGGCCGACAAGACAGCCTATGGTTTTGTGGCCCATTACTATGAAGACAAGGGCATGCGGAAACGGCGCTGTGAGATCGACCGCATCGTGTCAGGCTGCGTGGGTGTGCGCCGCACCACGGGACAGCACCCGGGAGGCATTATCGTGCTTCCGCTGGGGGAGGAGATAGATTCCTTTACTCCGGTTCAGCACCCGGCCGATGATATGACAACGAGGACAGTTACAACTCATTTTGACTATCACTCCATCGATCACAACCTTCTGAAGCTCGATATTCTGGGACACGATGATCCCACCATGATCCGAATGCTTCAGGACCTTACCGGGCTTGATCCCGTAAAGGATATTCCGCTGGACTCAAAAGAGGTTATGAGCCTTTTTCAGAATACGGACGCGCTGGGAATCACGCCGGATGACATCGGCGGCTGTAAGCTGGGAGCTCTGGGAATTCCCGAGTTTGGTACGGATTTTGCCATGCAGATGCTTATAGACGCCCAGCCCCGGTATTTTTCCGATCTGGTTCGTATCGCAGGTCTGGCCCATGGAACGGACGTGTGGCTGGGAAATGCAAAGGATCTGATTCTCAGCGGCCAGGCAACGATTCAGACGGCCATCTGCTGCCGTGATGATATCATGATTTATCTGATACAGAAAGGGCTGGAGGAAGGACTTTCCTTTACGATTATGGAGTCTGTCCGGAAAGGAAAGGGGCTTAAGCCGGAGTGGATTGATGAGATGAAGGCGCACGATGTGCCTCAGTGGTACATTGATTCCTGCTTAAAGATTAAATATATGTTCCCGAAGGCTCATGCGGCTGCCTATGTTATGATGGCATGGCGTGTGGCCTACTGTAAGGTGTTTTATCCTCTGGCCTATTATGCAGCTTATTTCAGTATTCGTGCAAATGGTTTTTCCTATAAGCTGATGTGCCAGGGCCGCGATAAGCTGGAATATTATCTGGCGGATTACAGGAGCCGGATGGATACCCTCTCGAAAAAAGAGCAGGATACGCTGCGGGATATGAGAATTGTGCAGGAGATGTATGCGCGGGGGTATGAGTTTACGCCGATTGACATTTATAAAGCCAGTGCAAGAAATTTCCAGATCATAGACGGGAAGCTGATGCCTTCCTTAAGCAGTATTGACGGTCTGGGAGAAAAAGCGGCCGACGCGGTTGTGTTCGCCGCGGAGGACGGCCCCTTCCTCTCCCGTGAAGATTTCATAAACCGGACAAAAGTGACGAAAACGGTCTGCGACCTGATGGCGGAGCTGGGAATTCTGGAGGGACTGCCCCAGAGCAACCAGCTGTCGCTGTTTGATATGGTTATGTAAGAGAAAGGGAGGGGGTTACCATCCTCTCAAACTCCTCCTCCGTAAGCGATGCCCCGGCTGTGCGGATGACGGCGGAGGAGGCGATATTCGCCTGTCTGAGCGCCTCGCGCAGAGGAAAGCCCAGGCTCAGAGATGCCATCACGGCGCCGATATGGGCGTCGCCTGCGCCGATGGTGTCCACTATCGGCAGGTCGGATGTGGCGGCGGGAACTGTATATGTCCCGCCGCCTTTTTCATGGCAGTACACGCCGCGGCTTCCCAGCGTCACAATAACCGTATTTTCTGTCCGGGCAGAGAGGCGTGCTGCGGCATCTTTTACGTTGTCCGCACCGCTTAAGGCGGTTGCCTCATCCTCGTTTACATGGAGGACGGGATGAAGAGCAAAAATCCGTTCCGTTCTGGATCTTTCGATGAAAATACCCCTGGGGCCCGGCGCGTAGAAAAGCTCCCAGCGGGGATGTTCTTCAAGGCATGCAATCAGTTCCTCTCCGGTTGGTTCCTCGATCTCAAGACCGCAGACGTAAGCCATGTCATAGGAGTCAGCGGGAAAGTCTTTAAGCCAGGCCCGGTCAAAAAGATACTCGGCGCCGTGGCAGGAGAGAAAGGTGCGCTCCCCGCCGGGTTCCACCAGGCAGTAGCAGCATCCGTTTTCTTTATCGGGGACGTGCACCGGAACGGGAAAGCCTCTTTTTTCCAGCTCGCGGGCAGCATATTCGCCGTAAAAGCCACATCCCACCGGGGTAAGGAGAGTGACCGGAGCCGAAAAAAGCCGGATCATGGAAGCGGCATTAAAGGCGCAGCCGCCCAGTGCCATGGAATGGCCGGTGGGGTGGATGTCCTCTGCCGTGCTGGGCAGGTGGGGCACGCGGATAATAATGTCCACGCAGGATGAACCGATTACAAGAATTTTCTTTGCCGGTTCCTGCTTCTGATTTTTCTCTGACTTGAATTTATTCCGTTCATTTTTGAGATCGCTGTTTTCTGCTTTTTTTTCAGATTCGGTTCTGTCCGTATTTCTGCTAAATGTTATATTGTCTGTTCTGTCCGGATTGTATGTATCTGCCAAAGTTATTCCTCCCTGTTTAATTTCCTGTCTGTATATATCATATTGAAAGTCTGATCTGCAGATCAGTATATCATAAATTTTTTTACATTGTGATAAAATATGCTTTTTTGATATATCAGGCCGTAATTTGTCATCTGATATGCCTTTCTTTGGCAGTTGGGTGGAAGTGGTAGCATCCTGTCCGGATGTGTGATATACTGAAAAAATATCGAATGTGCGAAACGGTAATATGTTTCGGGAACTGTAAACATATAATCGGAAATCTGCCTGAGGGCAGGAGATAAAAGGAGGAAGCGGTATGCTGGAGACAGGAAAAAAAGCGCCGGAATTTACACTTCCGGATCAGAACGGACAGATGGTTTCGCTGTCCGATTTCAGAGGAAAAAAGGTAATTCTCTATTTTTACAGTAAAGATAACACAGCCGGCTGCACGAAACAGGCATGTTCTTTTTCAGAGCTTTACCCCGATTTTACGGAAAAAAATGCGGTTGTGATTGGAGTCAGCAAAGATTCTGCCGGGTCTCATAAAAAATTCGCGGAAAAATACAGCCTTCCGTTTATTCTCCTGTCGGATGAGGAGCGGACTGTCATTGAGGCGTATGATGTCTGGAAGGAAAAAAATATGTATGGAAAAAAGGTCATGGGCGTAGTGAGAAGTACGTACCTGATCGATGAACAGGGAATTATTGTGAAAGCTTTCACAAAGGTTAAGGCTGCTGAAAATGCAGCGCAGATGCTCAAAGAGCTGACTGTATAAGGGTTTTGTAAAATTTATGTAAAATATTTGTGTTTTCCGGCAGAGGAAAAGCTTGAAAAGCCTTTCCTGCCGCAGTAGAATCAAGGTAACACCATCCTTTCCTTTTATTCATCGTATCATGTACCACATGCTTGAATTGGTTTTGTCAGATACGGGGGATCAGATGGCGGATTATGAAACGAAAAAGAGAAAGGAAAACGAGAAGCCATGAAGAAATCCTATGAGATGGATATGTGCAGCGGGCCGATACTGGGGAAGGTTTTATCCTATTCGCTCCCGCTGATGCTTTCCGGTGTACTCCAGCTTTTGTTCAATGCGGCAGATGTGATTGTTGTGGGACGTTTTGCCGGAAGCCAGTCGCTGGCCGCTGTGGGCTCCACGTCATCACTTATCAACCTTCTTATCAATGTATTTATTGGTCTTTCCATCGGAGCGAATGTTCTGGTAGCCCGCTACTACGGTGCAAAAAATGACAAGGACATGAGCGAAACCATACATACGGCCATTGCAGTGAGCCTGACAAGCGGAATTTTCCTTGTTTTTCTGGGGCTTTTTACCTCCCGCTTCTGGCTTGAGCTCATGGGGACGCCGGATGATGTAATTAATAAATCTGTTCTCTATATGCGCATTTATTTTCTGGGAATGCCCGCGGCCATGGCCTATAACTTCGGCAGTGCCATACTCCGTGCGATAGGAGATACAAGGCGTCCTCTGTACTTTCTGTCGATTGCCGGAATTGTAAATGTCTGCCTTAACCTTATATTTGTGATTCAGTTTAATATGGACGTGGCCGGAGTTGCGCTTGCAACTTCAATATCTCAGTGTATTTCCGCAACACTGGTGCTGAGATGCCTTACACGTTCTGACGGAGCGCTCCGTCTGTACTGGTCGAAACTCAGAATTAATAAGAGGAAACTTCTGCTGATCCTGAAGGTGGGCCTTCCGGCCGGAGTTCAGGGAGCAATTTTTGCGGTATCCAATGTTCTGATTCAGTCTTCTGTCAACTCGTTTGGTTCCATCGCCATGGCGGGAAACACGGCTTCACAGAATATTGAGGGATTCGTCTATACTTCCATGAATGCCCTGTATCAGACTAATTTAAGCTTTACAAGCCAGAATGTGGGAGCGAGAAAATACACGAGGATTAAAAAGATTCTCCTGACCTGTCAGGGGACAGTTATTGTCGTCGGCCTCTGTCTGGGATTTGCGGCATATTTAAGCGGAGACTATCTGCTCAGGATTTATTCCTCTGATCCGGAAGTGATTTCTTACGGAATGCTGCGTATGTCGACAATCTGCACTACCTATTTTCTGTGCGGCGTCATGGATACGATGGTAGGAAGCCTGCGCGGACTTGGATATTCAATGCTGCCGACCATAGTGTCTCTGACAGGAGCCTGTGGTCTGCGGGTTATCTGGATATTTACTGTTTTTGCCCTGGACAGAACGCTGTTTATTCTTTATCTGTCCTACCCGATTTCCTGGGCTGTTACTGCGGCTGTTCATATTGTATGTTTTATTATAGCTACAAGAAAGCTCCCCAAACAGGACGGAATGGTAATGGCCTGATCAGGATAATATCAGCTGAGTGCGCTGTCAGGAAAAATATCAAAAATCCCCCTTTCCCGAAGACCGGGAGAGGGGGATTTTCTGAAATAAAAGGGCGGCTTATCTGATAAGGCTGTACAGGAAGGATATGAAAGAGGAGTAATATCTCCGGATTTCCGGAAAACCGGACAGAAAATAGCATGCCTCGGCAATCAGAATGCCCGCGATGACATCGGGGATCACATGCTGCTTTACGGTCAGGGTTGAAATACAGACGGCAAGAGCGGCTGTCAATGAGAAACAGCGGTATATAAAAGGAAGTTCGCTTCTTTTTCTGACGCCTGTCCAGCAGAGCCAGCTGACAAGACAGTGAATGGAAGGAAAAAGATTGTCAGCGGCATCCATCCGGTAGATAAACCGTACGAGAGTTTCCCAGATATTGCTGCCTGTGATTTCAGGCCGGATGTTTGTAGTGGGAATAAGCAGAAAGAAAATAAAACATATTCCCTTTGCCATGATATCTGCACAGAAGAAACGATCACGTTCCGGTTTGGGCTGTGCCGCACACAGACAGTAATTTATGATCCAGAAGGCATAGCATCCCAGATAGATGGAAACTGTCCAGGGAACAAACGGAATACGTGTATCGATGGGCGTTGTCATGTTAAAGTGATGCCATGTCTCTGCGATCCGCCTTGCGCCTGAATATACACTCTGGTTCCAGATGAAAGCAAAAAGAAGTATGAGAATATTTTCAGTATTGTTTCGTATCTTTTCTCCAAGGTATTTCATAAGTATAAGCTCACATGGTTTTCCGGCAGATGTGTCAGACGTTTTTTCCGGCAGTTCCAATCCATTCGCCCTGCGTAACGCGGATTTCACTGCCGTCCGAAAGTTTTTCGTGCAGCTCGGGCCTGATTTTTATGCTTCCGTCTTTAAACAGCAGAACAATAGTTGACCCTGCCAGTTCAAAATGTCCTTTTTCATGCCCCTTGTAAAATCTTTCATTTTCCTTTTCATTGACGATGCCCCCGACAATCAGAGCGCCGATTTCACATTGAATGACGGGGCCGAAATGCTCTGTCTCAAGAAGACACCAGGATCTGCGGTTCAGAGTGTAAACAGGGTATTTTTCACAGGCAATGGGCTGAACACTGTGAAGCATACCCGGGATATAGTGGTTTTTTCCCTGAAATCCATCGTCTATGTAGCAGTAGTGGTGGTAATCGGAAGCACAGAGACGAAATATCAGACAGATGCCGTTCTGATAGGTTTGTGCCAGGGCTTCATCCTGCAGAAAATCGCGGACCCGGTAGAAAGAATTTTTTATGGAAAAACAGCTGTCCGGATTAATCCGGAATTCGCTCAGCCAGCCATCACAGGGGCTTATAAGATGATCCGGCGTCATATCGATACGCACAGATTCTCTGGTTCGCGTAAAAAGCTCTCCGAACGATCGGAAACCATTTTTTTCTTCACGAGTTACTGTAATATTATTATGTTTTATATACCATTCTGCCAGCGGTTTTGACCAGGAAGAACAAAGAAAACGAACCGCTATGAGATCCAGGCGAAGCTTCATGAATATTTTAAGAAGGAATCGGCCTGCAATGGTCCCGTAGAAAAAGCGGACGGACCGGGAAGTGTTTTTCATACAGTTACTCCAATCATTACAATGATAAATCCTGCCGCTCCGGATATCAGCAGTGCGATTTTGCCGATGCGCCCCGGTTTCTTCAGATGAAACGGTGCGAGAAAAGCGGCGGAAATGAGCAGAAGAACCCAGGGAAGAGTTTTGCTGACGGAAAGATTCAGAAGCTGTCCGGCACCTATTAAAGGAGGAAGAATCAGAGCCGCCGATGTGACGGGAAGTCCCAGATAGGTTTTGCGCCCTTCAGTCTCATTCTGCTGCCGTTCTTCCTCATCCACATTGAACCATGCAAGGCGGATCAGAGTACACAGAAGGTACGCCGCGGAAACCATAACATGAATAAATTTTCCGGACGTACAGTAAAATATAATCAATGCCGGCAGCACTCCGAAGCACACCAGATCGCTCAGAGAGTCAATCTGAATTCCGAAGCTTTTTTCCTGTCTGGTCCGTTCCATGGTGGAAGCGATTTTTCCGTCAAACATATCGCAGACGCCGGAAATCATCAGACACAGCAGAGCCATTTTCAGGTTTTCATTCCATATGCATATAATTCCCGCAAAACCGGAAAGAGTTCCGAGATATGTGAGAATAACGGTATAGTTGTAATAGCCAATCATTTTTTCCTCCTGTTTTAATGAAGAAAATGTGAGAAAAAGATACTGTAAAATAAAATGCACCATGGTTTTCCAAGGATGATAATCGCAGTGAATTTTCCGGGGGACATATTGATAAGACCGGAAAAATAACACAGAAAGTCATCTGGCGCCAGGGGGAGCAGAATGGAAAGAAAGAGGGCGGCCGGATAGCTTTTGCTCCGGTTTATCCGCTCTATAAAGGGCTCATATTTTTTTATGGACACCATTTTGCTGACAAGCCGGATACCGAAATGTTTTGCCAGCCAGTATGCCGCAATGGAGCCAAGACTGATTCCGATATAATTTATCCAGAATCCGCCGGCGGCGCCGAATAAAGCTGCTCCTGCGATGCATCCCGTAAACCCGGGCAGGACGGGCAGAATTACCTGAAACACCTGAATGAGCAGAAGAATTAGAGGTCCCCAGATTCCGAAGGAAGACACATAGGCCCGAAGGGAGTCGGCGGAATGGAAGTGACCGCCGAGCCATCCTTTCATTAAGATAAATACTGATACTGCCATCAGAGCTGACAGACACAGAACCGCTGCTGCTCTGATGATTTTTTCTCCTGATTTCATGGCATTCCTCCTTGCTTTATAAAATTCAGTATAGAAGGCAAATCTGAAATTTTACTCTTGATCTTTCTGAAGAATTCTGAAATCCACAGTCATTAAAAGAGGTAAAATCCCTGTCAGCTCCAGGCGGCGCAGGAGGCAAAAAACTTTGTCAAGAAAAAATACTTGACACCCGGATGATTATCGTGTATGATAGCTCAGGTGATGGAAATGGAAAAGATTGTAGAGCAGGGGCTTTTATATGATTTTTACGGGGAGCTTCTGACGGAGCACCAGAAAAACATTTATGAGGATGTGGTGTACGGCGATCTTTCACTCAGCGAGATTGCGGCTGAGCAGGGGATAAGCCGGCAGGGTGTTCACGATCTGATTAAGCGCTGTGACCGTATTCTGAGCGAATATGAGAGCAAGCTCGGGCTTGTTGACAAGTTTCTCAGAACAAAAAAGATGGTAAAGGAAATTCACGATCTGACGGAAGAGTTTGAGCGGACTGAGGACAGAACGCTGATTGAGAAGATCAGAACAATTTCCGATGACATAATCGGGCTTTGATGAATGCAGGAGGATGTTTTTGAATGGCTTTTGAAAGCTTGGCAGACAAACTGCAGAATGTTTTTAAAAACCTGACGGGAAAGGGCCGGCTGACGGAGAATGACGTAAAGGCGGGACTTAAGGAAGTCAAGATGGCTCTGCTTGAAGCGGATGTAAGCTTCAAGGTTGTTAAGCAGTTTATAAACTCTGTTCAGGAAAGAGCAGTCGGGACAGACGTGCTTAATGGTCTCAATCCGGGACAGATGGTTATAAAGATTGTCAATGAAGAGCTTGTGAAGCTTATGGGCTCTGAGATGACTGAGATTGCGCTAAAACCGGGCAATGCCATTACCGTTATTATGATGGCAGGTCTCCAGGGAGCCGGTAAGACGACGACGACAGCAAAGATTGCCGGAAAGCTGAAGGCAAAGGGGAAAAATCCTCTGCTGGCAGCCTGCGACATCTATCGCCCTGCGGCGATCGAGCAGCTCCAGAAAAACGGAGAAAAACAGGGCGTTCCTGTTTTTTCCATGGGAACGAACCACAGACCGGTGGACATTGCGAAGGCGGCGGTTGAGCATGCTGCGAAGAACGGTCAGAATGTGGTTATTCTCGATACGGCCGGACGTCTTCACATTGATGAGGACATGATGAATGAGCTCGTTGAGATCAAGGAGAATGTGGATGTGTTCCAGACCATTCTCGTGGTCGATGCGATGACCGGTCAGGATGCAGTCAATGTGGCCAGTATGTTTAACGACAAAATCGGCATTGACGGAGTGGTTCTCACAAAGCTGGACGGCGATACAAGAGGCGGAGCCGCGCTGTCTATCAAGGCGGTTACCGGAAAGCCGATTCTCTATGTGGGTATGGGAGAAAAGCTTTCAGATCTGGAGCTTTTTTACCCGGATCGCATGGCATCGCGCATCCTCGGTATGGGCGATGTGCTTTCCATCATTGACAAGGCAGCAGCCGTTATTGATGAAGAGAAGGCAAAAGAACTTGGCCGGAAACTCAAGAAGGCTGAGTTTGATTATAATGATTTCCTTGAGCAGATGAATCAGATAAAGAAAATGGGCGGAATGGCCAGCATTCTGAGCATGATGCCCGGCATGGGGCAGCTCAAGGGGCTTGATATGGATGAGAATGAAAAGACCATGCGGCGCGTGGAGGCGATTATTCTTTCCATGACAGAGCAGGAGCGCAGAAACCCGGATCTTATGAATCCTTCCCGGAAAAAAAGAATTGCGAAGGGCGCGGGCGTCGATATCGCGGAGGTAAACCGCCTGGTAAAACAGTTCGGCGATATGAAGAAGCTGATGAAGCAGTTCCCGGGGATGATGGGAGGCAAGCGAAAGGGTCTGGGCGGCATGTTCGGAAAGATGAAGATGCCGTTCTGATAATGGAGATTTCCGGTGTCTTAAAAAGCGGCACGGGACAGACTGATTTGTTAGTATGATGCCCCTGGCATTATCTATATAAGTATTATCACGAGGAGGTGAAAAAACAATGGTAAAGATGAGACTTAGAAGAATGGGTCAGAAAAAGGCTCCTTTCTATAGAATTGTTGTTGCAGATTCCAGATCCCCGAGAGACGGAAGATTCATCGAGGAGATCGGCTACTATGATCCGAATACGGAGCCGAGCACGATCAAGATCAATGAGGAAGCTGCAAAGAAGTGGTTAGCAACAGGTGCTCAGCCGACCGATACAGTCGGCAAACTTTTAAAAATTGCCGGTATCCAGTAAGACAGCTTAGCCTGTGAGGTGTATGGTATGAAAGAATTAGTAGAAGTTATCGCAAAAGCACTGGTTGAGAACCCGGACGAAGTTGTCGTTACGGAATCGATGAAGGATGACGAGCTTGTGATTGAGCTTAAGGTTGCCTCTTCCGATATGGGAAAGGTAATCGGAAAGCAGGGGCGTATTGCCAAGGCTATCCGCTCGGTTGTAAAGGCCGCCGCCTCCAGGGATGACAAAAAAGTAATTGTTGAGATTCAGTAAAGGGAAAGCCGCCGGCCTGTGAGGGAGGACGGCTTTTCTTTTGCTTTTGATTTATCCGGACAGGAGAGAAAAATGGAGCAATTTTTACGGGTTGGTGTTATCACGTCCTCCCATGGTCTTCGCGGGGAGGTAAAGGTGTTTCCCACTACGGATGATGTGAACCGCTTTAAAAAACTTAAGGAAGCATATATCGATACGGGCAAGGAGAAGGTTCCGGTAACGGCTGAAAGCGCCCGTTTCTTTAAAAATATGGTAATCCTCAAATTCAGGGGAATTGACAGGATCGAGGACTGTGAATGTTTTAAGGGAAAAGATCTTCTCGTGACGCGGGACAAGGCAGTCCGTCTCGGTCCGGATGAGAACTTTATTGTGGATCTCATAGGCCTTCGCGTTGTGACGGATGCCGGAGAGGATTTCGGCACAGTAAAAGATATCCTCCAGACCGGAGCCAATGATGTCTATGTTATTGAGGGCCGGGACGGGAAAGAATATCTCTTTCCATCCACGAAGGAATGTATTCTGGATGTAAATCTGGAAAAACAGACGGTCACAGTGCATATTCTGGATGGACTTCTCGATCTGTAGAACAGACCATGCCAGATTCCCCTGCCGGAATATACGGCGGGGGAACAGAAGGGAGCTGCAATGAATTTTCATATTCTGACCCTGTTTCCGGAGATGGTAATGGGGGGACTGAACACCAGTATAACCGGAAGAGCCATTGATAAAGGGCTGATTTCCGTTGAGGCCATTAATATACGGGATTATTCCCATGACAAACACCGTCATGTGGATGATTATCCTTACGGCGGAGGTGCCGGCATGGTTATGCAGCCCGGCCCTGTTTATGAAGCCTATGAAGCGCTGTGTGAAAAAACCGGGAAACGCCCCAGGGTTATTTATCTTACACCGCAGGGCAGAGTATTTAATCAGAAAATTGCCGAAGAGCTTTCCGGTGAAGAGGATCTGGTATTTCTCTGCGGTCATTATGAAGGAATTGACGAGCGGGTTCTGGAGCTCATTGTGACAGACTATCTCTCCATCGGCGATTACGTTCTGACCGGGGGAGAACTTCCGGCAATGGTTATGATAGACTGTATATCCCGCCTTGTCCCCGGTGTTCTGAACAATGATGTTTCTGCGGAATTTGAGTCTTTTCATGACAATCTTCTGGAATATCCCCAGTATACCCGTCCTGAAAATTTTCGCGGACTTTCTGTTCCGGAGGTGCTTCTGTCCGGGCATCATAAAAATATTGACACCTGGCGAAGGCAGAAATCGATTGAGCGTACTCTTGAGAGGCGCCCGGATCTGCTGCGGACAGCGGTTCTTGATAAAAAAGAAAAGAAGTATCTGGAATCGCTGCTGGAAGAAAAAGGACTGTCGCTTTAGAATGGCGGATTTTCCGGGGTATGCGGATCTGTGCCGCGGGGTATAATAGTATAAATATCTTTATGAGACAGTTTTTAAAAGTGTTTTAATTGTCAAAAACTGCTTGAAAAAAAGAGAATAATATGGTATCATGTTAACCTGTGAAATAAAGAGATGTTCCGCTGTTACGTGATTGTATTAAGAGCATCAAAGATTTTAAAGGAGGTTCACAGTGATGAACGAGATTATTAAGAATATTGAGGCTGCACAGTTAAAGGAGACAGTACCCAGCTTCAACGTGGGAGATACGGTTCGCGTATCCGCTAAGATCAAAGAGGGAAACCGTGAGAGAATCCAGGTATTTGAGGGTACAGTTATCAAGAGACAGAACGGCGGCGTAAGAGAGACCTTTACTGTAAGAAAGAATTCCAACGGCGTAGGCGTTGAGAAGACATGGCCGCTTCATTCTCCGACAGTTGAGAACATCGAAGTTGTCAGAAAAGGTAAAGTAAGAAGAGCGAAACTGAATTATCTGAGAGCTAGAGTAGGAAAGGCCGCTAAGGTTAAAGAATTAGTAAAATAATCCTTGCGATAGGGGCTGTTGTAAAATCGGGCTGTGCGGTTGTTCTGGAAGCAGAATGGCCGTCCGGCCCGATTTTTGTTTTGAAAGCGAGGTGGAAAGATGCAGTTGGAGGAAGAGACCAGCCGCCTGCGGCTGATAGTATGCTGGATCGTGGATGTGGCCGTGGTAATTTCGGCTGCATGGTTCCTTGTGTTTGCCCTCGGAACACAGATAGCCGTGACAGGGCAGTCCATGGAGCCGCTTCTCGCCCAGGGAGACGTTGTTCTGATGAACCGTCTCAGCGGACGGCTGGGAGGCCCGGCCCGCTACGATGTGGTCGTTTTTGAAAAAGAGACCAGCAAGTATAATATCAAACGTGTTGTCGGACTCCCGGGAGAGACAGTGCAGATAAAGGATGGCCTCCTCTATATTAACGGCAGGGCGGCTGATACGCCGGAGCATTTTTCTTATATCGCACTGGCCGGGCTGGCAGAAAATCCCGTTGTTCTGGGGGATGATGAATACTTTCTACTGGGAGACAACACGGAAAACAGCGAGGACAGCCGTTTTTCCAATGTGGGAAATGTGAACAGGCGTCAGATCAAAGGGAAGGCCTGGCTGAGAATTCAGCCATTAAAGCGCTTTGGTCTGATACGCTCATAGGAGGAACAATATGCAGATACAGTGGTATCCGGGACATATGACAAAAGCAAGACGGGCTATGCAGGAGGATATGCGCCTGATTGATCTGGTAATAGAGATTACAGATGCCAGAATTCCGCTTGCCAGCCGAAATCCCGATATAGATGAGCTTGCAAAAGGAAAGGGCCGCATTATTCTTTTAAACAAAGCGGATCTGGCAGACGATGGTCTCAATGAACGGTGGGCTTCTTATTTTTCAAAGCAGGGAATTCACACACTGGCGGTAAATGCACGCACAGGTATGGGACTTAAGAAGATCCAGCCCCTTGTCCAGGAGGCGTGCCGGGAAAAAATTGAGAGAGATCGGCGCCGCGGAATTCTTAACAGGCCGGTTCGTGCCATGGTTGTGGGGATCCCCAATGTGGGAAAATCTACTTTCATAAATTCTTTTGCCGGAAAGGCATGTACAAAGACGGGAAACAAGCCGGGAGTGACCAAGGGAAATCAGTGGATTCGGCTTAACAGAACGCTGGAGCTTCTTGATACGCCAGGTATCCTGTGGCCCAAGTTTGAAGAGGAGAGGGTAGGACTTCTCCTTGCCTTTATCGGCTCAGTAAATGATGCGATTTTAAACAGTGAGGAACTGGCAGCGGAGCTGGTACATTTTCTCAGCAGACGTTATCCCGGGTGTATAGAGAAAAGGTATGGATTTAGTATGGAAAATATTTCCGACAGCGGTTATGGTGTTCTGGAGGAGATTGCCCGTGCAAGATCCTGTCTTTTAAAGGGAAATGTACTGGATACAAAGAAGGCGGCAGGTTTTCTGCTGGATGATTTCAGAGGCGGCAAGCTGGGAAAAATTACCCTGGAGATTCCGCCGGAGGATGTCAGATGAGAGAATTAAAAGGGGAAAAGCTTGAAAAAGAACTTCTGCGCCTGGAGGCAATGAAGGAATATGAGCGCCGTTATCCGGACACGGCGCTGGTATGCGGCATTGACGAGGCCGGCCGCGGACCGTTAGCCGGTCCGGTAGTGGCTGCTGCCGCGATCCTGCCGAGAGACAGTGTGATTTTACGCCTGAATGATTCAAAAAAACTTTCGGAGTCATGTCGGGAGGAACTGTTTTCTCAGATTAAGGAGAAAGCCATTTCCTATGGTGTGGGGATTGTGAGTCCGGAAGTGATTGATTCCATCAATATCCTTCAGGCTACATATGAGGCCATGCGTCAGGCGGTGGGGAAGCTTTCTGTCAGACCGGATATTTTTCTGAATGATGCGGTCATTATACCGGGAATAGAAGAGAAGCGGCAGATTTCCATTGTCAAAGGAGATGCGAAAAGTGTATCCATTGCGGCTGCAAGTATTCTGGCCAAGGTAACCAGGGATCATATGATGATCGAGTATGATCGCATTTATCCCCAGTACGGGTTTGCGAAACATAAAGGATATGGTACAAAGGCACACACAGAGGCACTGAGGGAATACGGGCCGTGTCCCATACACCGGAAAACCTTTTTAAAAAAGATGAATTTATCAGAAAATCCTGCAGCGCACAAAAGCAGGGAAATAGGAAAAAAATTTGAAAATGAAGCTGCAGATTTTCTTAAAGAGTGCGGTTATGAGATACTTGAACGCAATTATTGCTGCCGGCAGGGCGAGATTGATATCATAGCCAGAGATGGAAATACTCTGGTTTTTGTGGAGGCAAAAGCCAGGAGTACGGCAGCGGGCGGCGATCCGGCGGATGCGGTCGACAGGGAGAAAAGACAGCATATTCTTCGGACGGCCCGCTTTTACATGGTCTCAAAAGGAATGTCAGAAGATACTTCCTGCCGTTTTGATGTAATTACGTCCCTGGACGGGGAACTCCGTCTTATCCGGGACGCGTTTTGGGAGGATTAGCTTATGGTGGATTTTTGCCGCAGAGGAGAGGAGGCTGTTCTTGAGCTCCGGGAGAAAGCCGGAGTTCCGTTTTTTGTGTTTCCTCTTCTGGAGGATACGGGGCTTGTGTCACATTGCTTTTCCACACGTCTGGGAGGTGTGAGTAAAGGAGAGTTTTCTTCCATGAATTTTTCCTTTACACGCGGCGACAGGCCGGAGGATGTTATGGAAAATTATTCCAGGATGGCCAATGCGCTGGGAGCAGACAGAGAACGAATGGTTTTAAGCTGGCAGACGCACACGACCAATATCCGTCGTGTAACGGAAGCAGATGCGGGAAAGGGCATTGTGAAGGAGCGGGATTACCGGGATGTGGATGGTCTTATCACGGATGTCCCGGGAATTACTCTCGTGACATTTTATGCGGACTGCGTTCCTCTTTATTTTCTTGATCCGGTACGCCGGGCCATAGGCCTTTCTCATTCAGGGTGGCGCGGAACGGTAAAACGCATGGGAGAGGTTACCGTGCGGGCGATGAAAGAGGCATTCGGATCAGAGCCGGAAGATATTCTGGCCTGTGTTGGACCAAGCATATGTAAAGACTGTTATGAGATCGGGCCTGAAGTTGCGGCAGAATTTGAAGCGGAATTTCCGCAGGAGGACTGCTTCAGGATACTTGAGAAAAAGAGAGACGGAAAGTATATGCTTGATCTCTGGACTGCCAACCGGATCGTTCTGGAGGGCGCCGGGATACTGCCGGATCACATTGAAGTTACGGATCTCTGTACCAGATGCAACCCTGATGTTTTCTTTTCTCACAGGGCGATGGGAGAAAAGCGTGGAAATCTCTGTGCCTTTCTCTCTCTGAAAGAATAAGGATTTTCTGAATGAATAAAATAAAACCGGCCGGAGAAACTGCCTGTGCAGTCCCCGGTCGGTCTTTTCTGCAGTATTTAAACTGTTTAACAGCTTATTTACCTGCCATCTGTCTTTCCTGCGCCTCAATCATCTTCTTAACCATATATCCGCCGACAGATCCGTTCTGTGCGGAAGTAAGGTTGCCGTTGTAGCCGTTGCTTAACGGAACACCCAGCTCACTTGCAACCTCCATTTTGAACTTGTTCATTGCTTCCTTTGCCTCGGGTACGTTTGTTTTGTTGCTGTTTGTGTTAGTAGACATAATAAACGCCTCCTTTTAGATGTTTTGCCCATGTCATTTTGTTTTTCTCATGGGCTGTTCTTTATGCTACATTCCTAGTATGTCATTTTGAGCGGGGAATACACTAGAAGCTTTTGCGTGAATTGTCATTTCGTGGCTGTCAATTCTCTGGAAAAGAAAATTTGAGAGGATTTTTGCTTGTATATGTGTCGATTACATACTATAATAAGAACGATAAGCTTTGGAAAAGAACATAAATCAGTGGAGAATAATTGATTCATGCGAGTAATTGCGGGAAGCGCCAGAAGGCTGCTTTTAAAAACGGTAGAAGGAATGGACACCAGACCGACGACCGATCGGATAAAAGAAACTTTGTTTAATATGATACATGACGATATATATGGATGTACTTTTCTTGATCTGTTCAGCGGCAGCGGCGCCATCGGCATAGAAGCGCTGAGCCGCGGAGCAGAGGAGGCAGTTTTTGTGGAGAAAAATCCGAAGGCTGCGGCCTGCATCCGGGATAATTTAAAAACAACACATCTGGAGGAACGGGCGTGCGTAATGAACTGTGACGTTTCGGAGGCGCTCCGACGTCTTGAGGGACGCAGTCCTTTTCGCTTTATTTTCATGGATCCGCCGTATAATCAGCAGCTGGAAGAGATGGTTCTTCGCAGTCTTTCCGGTTCTTCTCTTGTGGATGAGGAAACGGTAATTATCGTGGAGGCATCAAAAGAGACGGCGGCTGATTATCTTTCCGGGCTTGGTTTTTCCCTTCAGCGCGAGAAGGTGTATAAGACCAATAAGCATTTATTTATTACAAAAGGAGAAAAAGAGAATGCAGACAGCCATATATCCCGGTAGCTTTGATCCGGTTACCTTGGGGCATTATGATATTATAAAGCGTTCCTCCGAGATTTTTGACAGAGTGATTGTCGGAGTTCTGCGCAACAGTGCAAAATCTCCGTTGTTTTCTGTTGAAGAACGTGTTAAGATGTTAGAGGATGTGACGAAGGGACTGCCCAATGTGGAAGTGCAGTCTTTCCACGGACTTTTAATCGATTTTGTTCGCCAGAATCAGGCCCGTGTCATCGTGAGAGGACTGAGGGCCATCACGGATTTTGAGTATGAGCTGCAGCTTGCGCAGATGAATCGGGTAATTGCTCCCGAGATAGACACCGTATTTTTGACAACCAATTTGAAATATGCATATTTGAGCTCCAGCACTGCGAAGGAGGTTGCCATGTACGGCGGCGACACTTCTGCATTCCTTGATCCGGGTGTGGCGGAGAAAGTAAGAAATAAATATATGGCGGTAAACAAATAAGGAGAAAAAATATGAGCAGGATTGAACAGATCATTACGGAAATAGAGGACTATATTGACAGCTGTAAATTTCAGCCCCTTTCCAATACAAAGATCCTTGTGAATAAGGAAGAGATTGAAGAGCTTCTGGTTGAGCTGCGTCTGCGGATTCCTGAGGAGATAAAAAAATATCAGAAAATTATCAGCAATCAGGATGCGATTCTTCAGGAGGCTCGTTCTCAGGCTGATGCGATGGTAGCTGAGGCGACGGCTCAGACAAATGAACTGGTAAATGAACATGAGATTATGCAGAGAGCATATGCGGAGGCCAACAGCATCATTGAGCAGGCCAATGCCCAGGCTCAGCAGATTGTGGACAGTGCGGTCAATGAGGCAAATCAGATCCGTCAGGGGTCTGTTCAGTATACGGATGACATGCTCCGCAGTCTGCAGACCATTATCAAACACTCTATGGAAAATGCGCAGGGACGTTTTGATGCTTATATCAGTTCCATGCAGTCCAGCTATGATATTGTATCTTCCAACCGCAATGAACTGGCGGGAAGTGTTGTTTCAGAGCCGGAGGACAATGCCGAGGCAGCGGCGGCTTCCGAGGTGTCAGAGTAAAGCTTTCAGCTTAAAAGGACGATTATATAAGCGAGACTGGCATGGATCAGTTTCCAGAATACATAATGCCGGATTGAAAGTCCGGCATTTTTTATAACTGTTTCTGTCTGGGACACGCCTGACAGCCCGCCGAAGGCAGCTGCTGCCGTGATAGCTGCCGCTGCGGTGTGCCCGTGCATTTGAGATGAAAGAGAGATGGCATTGATTCCTGTTGTCATTTCAATAAAGCCCAGCAGAAGCTCCGGATATGCCGGAAGCTTCAGGGAGCTTACAAAAGCAGCCAGAATGGAATAAAGCATAATATAGCCGCCGATGCGGACCATAATTTCCAGACTGTTCATGAGTATTTCGTCAAAAGAAGTTTCCGGTAAATTACGGCGCGGTTCGTAAAAGCCGGGAACAGAGCCGACTTTTTCGCTTGGGAAAGATATATGCCCGGGCAGATTTTCAGCTCTAACAGGTGTGTTTTTTTTTACTCCGTATACGATGCGGGCGGCTGCAGCCATCAGGGGAATGGGGAGATATATGCCTGCCAGAATAACAGCAAAGGAAACGGATGGATCCAGGTGTGACCGGACATACCCTGAAAGGAACATGGGGCTGGGGCAGCCTGATACAGCCAGAAGAAGAAATCCCTCTTCTTTCCGTATCCGGTGGGAGCGGAGAAAATCAGCCGTATTCTTCGCTCCCATGGGATAGCCGCAGAGGAGGCCTGTCAGAAGGGCATAGATTCCTTCCGGTGAAAAACCCAGCCGTGTAAGCAGCGGGGAAAGCGGTCTGCCAAGAAGGGGGACTCCTCCCCATGCCACAATAAGCCCTGAACAGAGCATGAAGGGGAGAAGTGTGGGAAGAACAATATTGAACCATAAAAGAAGTCCGTTCTGTGCGCCTGAAACAGAGAGCGCCGGATGGGTAAGAAGAAGGATAAGAACGAAAACCGGCAGGATGGAGTGAATTTTTTTCATAGCACAATACTCCGGCCAGGGAACAGCATTTTGCCGGATACTCCGTAATAAAATGATTTATACAATATATGTTCGGAAGTGCTTTGCATATGAGAATCCTCTTTTTTCTTCTTCTTACCGTGTTCAATGCGGTTATGCTTCACTGGTTTAGGGAGGATCCGGGATGGCGGCTGTTGGAGCCGTATGTCTGGGAAACAGATGCATTTCGGGAGATGAAGCTGGGAACGGAAGTCCTGGGGACGGACTATGAAACCCTGGCTGCCCTGATGCTGAAGAATGATTTTGATCTGACTGCGCTCAGCCGGGAAGAGATCCCGGGGGATGAGTCTTTCCTGTCCGGTCTTATCTCAGGGCTTCTCCCCTGGAAAGAGACGGCCTTTTATAAACTGGCAGATGCTTATAAAACTGTTCTTACAGATTTAAAATATTTTCCTGTTCCGTCAAGCTGCCGTTCTGATACTCCTGATGTGACATATGAGGACAGCTGGCAGCAGGCGCGCACCTACGGAGGAGAGAGGGGCCATGAGGGCTGTGATATCATGGGAATGGAGCGGGGGAGAGGCTTTTATCCTGTGATAAGCGCAAGCGACGGCGTAGTGGAAAAGAAGGGGTGGCTTGAGCAGGGAGGCTGGAGACTTGGCATCCGTTCGCCCTCAGGTGCGTATCTCTATTATGCACATCTTTATTCTTATGCGGAAGGCATTGAGGAGGGGGCATCTGTCAGGGCAGGGCAGCTTCTTGGATTCATGGGAGATTCCGGGTATGGAAAAGAGGAAAATACGGTGGGAAATTTTGCAGTGCACCTTCATTTCGGAATATATGTCAAAACAGAGCATTTCGATGAGCTCAGTGTAAATCCGTACTGGATATTAAAAGGACTGGAAAATAACAGACTGGTTTTTGATTTTTAATTATTTATGCAGGTCAGGATAGGAGGAAAATGTGAACAGCAGGGAATTGCCGGAGAATTTTAAGAAGAAAATGAATGAACTTCTGGGAGATGAGACAGAGGCTTATCTGGCATCGTTTGACGAACCGTCAAGCCAGGGTCTGCGGGTCAATACTCTCAGACTTTCGCCTCAGGCGTTTGAGCAGATGGCTCTTAAAGAAGGCTGGGATCTTTCTCCGGTTTTATGGGCGGCGGGAGGATACCGTTACAGCGGGCAGCTGCGCCCTGCGCGCCATCCCTGGTATTATGCGGGGCTTTATTATCTGCAGGAGCCGAGCGCCATGGCCCCTGCCGCATATCTTCCGGTTGAGCCCGGGGACAGGGTTCTTGATCTCTGTGCTGCTCCCGGGGGGAAAAGCACGGCACTGGCACAAAAGCTGTCCGGCCGGGGTATACTTCTGTCCAATGACATAAGTGCGTCCCGGGCGAGAGCACTTCTTAAAAATCTGGAGCTGTTCGGAGCGGAAAATTTCTGTGTATCCAGTGAAACGCCGGAGAAGCTTGCATCAGTTTTTCCGGAATACTTTGATAAAATACTGGTTGATGCCCCCTGTTCCGGCGAGGGAATGTTCCGCAGAGAGCCGGAGATGGTAAAGAGTTACATCGAAAGAGGACCGGAATACTATATTCCCGTTCAGCGCGCTATTCTTGCTGAAGCAGTCAAGATGCTGAGGCCGGGAGGAATGCTTCTTTATTCCACCTGTACCTTTGACAGAGGGGAAAATGAGGAAAATGTTCTCTGGCTGCTGGAGCAGTTTCCTGCTCTTACCGTTGTCCCTCTTGAGAAAAAAGAGAGGATGTGCGACGGTGTGGGGATTTCCGGGCCGATCCGTCTTTTTCCTCACCGGATAAAGGGAGAGGGACATTTCCTGTGTCTGTTCAGACTGGATAAAGGGGCAGAAAACAGGGATTTAAAGAGTGAAGAGAGAGATGCCGGTCAAAAGGGCAGGGCGGGCAAAACGGGACAGGAAGACGCGGGAAGGAAGGCAGACAGAGGCGTTCTTCTGCCTGCTATGGATTTTCTTAAAAAGATTCCCCGCAGCTGGGATCCGGAGCGTTTTTATCTGGAAAAGGACAGGCTGTATTATCTTCCGGAGAATTTTTCTCTGGGAAGCGGGAGCTCTTTTAAACGTGTCCGGTATCTGAGGACGGGACTTTTTCTCGGGGAATGTGTTAAGGGACGTTTTGAACCGTCTCAGGCACTGGCAATGAATCTTAAGATGAATGAATGGGAGAACTGTCTCAGTCTTTCCTCGGCAGACGAGAGAACGGTCCGGTATCTGAAGGGAGAGACGCTCTCTCTTTCGCCGCAGGAGGCGGAAGGAGGAGACGGATGGCGGCTCGTCTGCACGGATGGTTTTCCACTGGGATGGGGACGGGGACAGAGGCAGATGCTGAAAAACAAATATTATCCCGGCTGGAGGTGGCAGTGATGGCAAAAACAGTGCGTCTTGACCGATTTCTGGCGGAAATGAAACAGGGTACACGCAGTGAGGTAAAGGAATTTATCCGGAAAGGAAAAGTAACGGTGGACGGTGCGGTATGCAGGGCACCGGAACAGAAAATTGATCCGGATGTGAATGAGGTATGCCTGAGCGGAAACAGAATCGGATGGGCAGCGGTGGAGTATTATATGCTGAATAAGCCCCAGGGCGTTGTATCGGCAACGGAAGATGGAAGGTATAAAACGGTTACAGAGCTTATTTCCGATTCCAGAAGAAAAGATTTGTTCCCTGTGGGGCGTCTGGATATAGATACGGAGGGGCTTCTTCTGATTACGAATGACGGCAGCCTTGCTCATATGCTTCTGGCGCCCGGAAAACATGTGGACAAGGTCTATTTTGCACGCGTGCGGGGAAAACTCAGAGAGGGAACAGAAAAACGTTTCAGGGAAGGCCTTGTCCTTCCTGACGGACAGAAACTTCTTCCGGCCGATCTGATTTTTTTGAACAGCCGGGAGGAAGAGGGAGAGTTTTATTCGGAGGTAAGACTTACTATCCGTGAAGGGAAATTTCATCAGGTTAAAAGGATGTTTGAGGCGGAAGGCGGCAGTGTCGTTTATTTAAAACGCATTTCCATGGGCAGTCTCATTCTTGATGATACGTTAAAACCGGGAGAATACCGGGAGCTTACCTCTGAAGAAATAAGGCTTTTAAAAGACAGACAGTGAAAGGAGCATAACGAATGCTGGAAATGACGGAGGCGGTCATTTTTGATTTGGACGGAACGCTGGTAGATTCCATGTGGATGTGGAAGGCAATTGATATTGAATTTCTTGGAAGGTACGGCTACAGCTGCCCGGAAGATCTGCAGAAGGCGATTGAAGGGATGAGTTTTTCTGAAACGGCATCTTATTTTAAAGAGCGTTTCCATCTTCCCCTCGATACAGAGGAGATAAAGGAAATCTGGGTGCAGATGTCCATTGACAAGTACCGCCGGGATGTGCGTTTAAAGCCGGGGGCGGAAAAATTCCTTGCCATGCTGAGAGACTCCTGTATAAAAACGGGAATTGCCACAAGCAACGGACGGGAGATGGTTGACGCTGTTTTGGAGTCCCTTGGAATTAAAGAATATTTTAATGTGGTTACTACAGCCTGTGAGGTGGCGGCCGGAAAGCCTGCTCCCGATATTTACCTGAAGGTGGCGTCGGATCTCGCCGTGAAGCCGGAGAAGTGTCTTGTCTTTGAGGATGTTCCGGCGGGGATTCTGGCCGGAAAACGTGCCGGGATGCGGGTGTGCGCTGTGGAGGACGAATTTTCTCTGAATATGACGGCCGAAAAGAGGGCTCTGGCTGATTATTACATAAAAGATTACTGTGAACTTATGAAGGAGGGGAAATGATGAACCGTGATTTTCTGCCGATTTCCCGTTCTGATATGGAAAAACGGGGATGGGACGCGTGTGATTTTGTCTATATAACCGGGGACGCCTATGTGGATCATCCTTCCTTTGGCCATGCGATTATCAGCCGTGTCCTGGAATCAAGGGGATATCGGGTGGGAATCATTCCCCAGCCGGACTGGAAAAATCCGGAGAGCATCCGTATTCTCGGGGAACCGCGCCTGGGCTGGCTGGTAAGTGCCGGAAACATGGATTCAATGGTAAATCATTATTCCGTATCAAAAAAGAGGCGGGCAAAGGATTCCTACACTCCGGGCGGGGAAATGGGAAAAAGGCCTGATTATGCCACGGTGGTGTACTGCAATCTCATAAAGACATGGTCAAAAAAACCGGTTATTATCGGCGGAATCGAGGCAAGTCTGCGCCGGCTGGCACATTATGATTACTGGTCAGGCAAACTGAAGCGATCCATTCTTCTGGATTCCCAGGCGGACATCATTTCTTATGGAATGGGCGAACGCTCTGTTGTGGAGATAGCCGATGCGCTGGCCGGAGGGATTGATGTCGCAGACATTACTTTTGTGGACGGAACCGTCTATAAGGCTTCCAGTCTGGATTCCGTTTATGATGAAGTGCGCCTCCCCTCCTACAGAGAACTTCTGGCAGATAAAAAAGTGTATGCACAGAGCTTTTACACACAGTATGTCAATACGGATCCTTTTTCCGGGAAGCGTCTGGTGGAACCTTACGGAGACAGCCTTTTCGTTATTCAGAACCCTGCTGCCAGACCTCTGTCTCAGCAGGAGATGGACGATGTGTATGCGCTTCCCTATATGAGGACGTATCATCCCGTTTATGAGGAAGCAGGCGGAATTCCGGCTATTTCGGAAGTAAAGTTCAGCCTTATAAGCAACAGAGGATGTTTCGGGGGGTGCAGCTTCTGTGCGCTCACGTTCCATCAGGGGCGCATTGTCCAGACCCGAAGCCATGAGTCGATTGTGGAGGAGGCAAAGCTTCTGACGGAGGATCCGGATTTTAAGGGATATATCCACGATGTGGGAGGCCCGACGGCCAATTTCCGTCATCCTGCCTGCGGGAAACAGCTTCAGTACGGCGCCTGTCCGGAAAAACAGTGTCTCTTTCCGGAACCGTGCCGCAACCTCAATGCGGATCACAGCGATTACATTTCACTTCTGAAAAAACTGCGGGATATTCCGCGGGTTAAAAAGGTGTTTATCCGCTCAGGAATCCGGTTTGACTATCTTCTGGCGGAAAAGGACAAAAGCTTTTTAAGAGAACTGTGTCAGTACCATGTAAGCGGTCAGCTTAAGGTGGCTCCGGAACATATTTCCGACAATGTACTGAAGCGCATGGGAAAACCGCAGAACCGGGTATACCGTCAGTTTATGGATGAGTACAGAAAAATGAATGAGAAGCTGGGGCTTAAGCAGTATCTGGTTCCCTATCTGATGTCATCCCATCCGGGATCGACGCTCCGGGAGGCGGTGGAGCTGGCCGAGTATCTGCGGGATCTGGGGTATATGCCGGAACAGGTGCAGGATTTTTATCCCACGCCTTCTACGCTTTCAACATGCATGTATTATACGGGCTATGACCCGAGGACAATGGAACAGGTTTATGTGCCGGTAAGTCCTCACGAAAAAGCAATGCAGAGAGCTCTCATCCAGTACCGGAATCCCAAAAACTATGATCTGGTCCGCGAGGCGCTTACACGGGCGGGGCGAACGGATCTGATTGGATTTGATAAAAAATGTCTGATCCGGCCGCGGACAGCCGGCGGACGTTTCGGAGGAAAAGCGGGGCAGTCGTCCGGAAAGCCGGAACGGCCGGTCAGAAAGAAAAAAACAATCCGAAATGTTCACAAAAAAGCAGGAAAGGGGTAATCAGCATATGAAGATTGCGGTTGTAACAGGCGCATCCTCCGGAATGGGAAGGGAGACAGCCATTCAGCTGGCAGATCGTTTTTCTGCCCTGGAAGAAATCTGGCTCATTGCCCGCCGTGAGGATCGGCTTTTGGAGCTTCAAAAGATTCTTCCCGTACCGTCCCGGATATTTGCAGTCGATCTTACGGATGAGGGGAAGAGAAACAGGCTTTCGGAGGCGTTAAGTCGGTTTAAGCCGGAAGTAAAAATACTTGTAAACGCATCGGGATACGGCCTCATCGGGCATGTGGGAGAGATCCCGGAGCCGGGCGAGCTGGGAATGGTGCGCCTCAACTGTGAGGCTCTCTGTGCCGTGACGCGCATGGTGCTTCCCTATATGAGTTTTAACAGCAGGATTATGCAGTACGCTTCATCGGCCGCCTTTCTTCCTCAGCCCGGATTTGCGGTCTATGCGGCAACGAAGTCTTTTGTTCTGAGTTACAGCCGGGCGCTCAATGAGGAACTGAAAAGCCGGGGAATTTCAGTCACGGCAGTCTGCCCGGGGCCTGTTAAGACAGAGTTTTTCTCCATCGCCGAGAAAACGGGACGTATTCCCCTTTATAAACGGTTTGTTATGGCCAGGCCTGAAAAAGTAGTCCGTCTGGCAATTCGCGACTGTGCTATGGGAAAGTCGGTTTCCGTCTATGGCATTGCCATGAAGCTGTTTTACGTTTTCAGCAAAATTCTTCCCCATGAGTGGATTCTGCGGCTCATGGCAGCCATATCGCCGGTACAGGTTGAGGAGACAGAGAAAAACGAAAAAAACTGACATAATAAAAGGAAGGAAGATATACTTTGGAGCGAAAAAAAAAGGGAGAATATGGATACAGAAACAATTTTAAAGCCAGAAGACTTTGTCTTATCATTCTGCTGGCACTCTTTATTATAGCACAGCTTGCGGCCAGATATTTTACAGACAGCCAGTCTGTCAAAAATATCCTGACAGTTATGGCTATTGTCAGCGTGCTTCCGGCTGCAAACCTTGCGTCTCCTCTGATTGCGATTATAAAATACAGGACGCCGCCAAGGGAGTTTTATGAGAAATATGCCGTTTATGAGGAAAAATTTCCCGTTTTGTATGATCTCATTCTGACTACGAAAGAGGATGTTCTTCCCGCGGATGTGGTTGCCGTACACCCCACTGGGATTTATGTGTACTGTATTAATCAGAAAGCCAATATCCGCCGCGCAGAGCAGGCCCTCAATGAGATTCTGAAAGCGCAGCGGCTGGATCCCAATCTGAGACTTACCAATTCTCTCAGTACATTTGATAAGCGCATCAAAAGTCTGAAGCCGGCATCGGAATATGAGGATGACGGAACGGTTGAATATGGAATCCGCGTTATGAAAAGTCTGTCCATGTAGCTTATGAAACAGGAAGGAGTGCAGGCAGAATGCGCATGATTACTGTGACAAAAAACGAGGACGGGCAGCGTCTTGACCGGATTCTGGCCCGGTATCTGAATCAGGCGGGGAAAGGTTTTCTCTACAAAATGATCCGGAAAAAAAATATCACGCTGAACGGAAAAAAATGCGACGGTTCGGAGCGTCTTTCCGAGGGCGATGAGATACGTCTGTATCTGTCAGATGATACGATAGAAAAATTTTCAAAGGAAAAACTCCCTGATGTAAAAAAGATATCCCTGGATATAATATACGAGGATGAAAATGTTGTTTTTATCAACAAACCGTCGGGAATGCTGTCTCAGAAAGCAAAAGATACGGATGAATCGCTGGTTGAATACCTGATTGATTATCTGCTGGATTCAGGTGCGCTCACAAGAGAGGCTCTTAAAAGCTTTCGTCCTTCTGTATGCAACCGTCTGGATCGCAATACCAGCGGGATTGTGGCAGCGGGAAAAACCCTTTCAGGACTCAGAATTCTTTCTTCTGTAATACGGGACAGGAGTCTGGGGAAATATTATCTCTGTGTGGTCAGAGGAAACATTGCGGGAAAAAAAGAGATTTCGGGATGGCTTTTGAAAGATGAGAAGACAAATCAGGTTAAAATCCTGAATAAAGAGCTTCCCGGAAGTGCACCTATCCGGACTGCATACCGCCCGCTCGGGGGAAACGGAAGGTTTACACTTCTTGAGGTAAAGCTTATTACCGGCCGTTCTCATCAGATAAGAGCTCATCTGGCGTCAATCGGACATCCCATTGTCGGGGATGCAAAATATGGAGACAAAGCGGTAAACCGGGAAGCGGAAAAGAACTTTGGTATTAAATCGCAGCTTCTCCACGCGTGGAAAATGGTTATGCCGCAGCAGCTTGAAGAGCCCCTTGTGTCTCTTTCAGGCAAAAGTTTTACGGCGCCGGTTCCGGAGAAAATGAGGCTTATGACGGCTGCCATAGGTGCCGGAAGCAGCCTGGAGGCTGCCAAAAGAGAAACAGGAAAGGCCGGGAGGGAATAAAAAATGGGTACCTGGAACAGCCGGGGCCTGCGGGGATCTACCCTGGAGGATCTTATCAATCACACAAATGAAATATACCGGGAGAAAAAACTGGCGCTGATTCAGAAAGTGCCGACTCCCATTACTCCTGTTTCCATTGATAAGGAAAGCCGTCACATTACGCTGGCTTATTTTGATCAGAAGAGTACGGTTGACTATATCGGAGCAGTTCAGGGCGTTCCCGTCTGCTTTGATGCCAAGGAGTGTGCTGCCGGTACCTTTCCTCTTCAGAATGTTCACCCCCATCAGGTGGAATTTATGAAAGAATTTGAAGAACAGCGGGGGATTGCTTTCCTGATTCTGTATTTTACGGCATGTGATGAGATGTATTATCTGCCCTGCGCCCATCTGGAGAAATTCTGGAAACGCATGCAGGAGGGCGGAAGAAAGAGCTTTACATATGATGAGATTGACAAATCCTGGAGAATTCGAAGCCACAGGGATATCCTGGTTCATTACCTGGAGCCGCTGAGCCGCGATCTGATGTCAAGAGAGGAGTAGAATGAAATGGAAAAAATTTTAGACAGGTTTCTTCGCTACGTGTCACTGGATACGCAGTCGGAGGATGACAGAGATGTGGTTCCCAGTACGGAGAAGCAGCTTGTTCTGGCCCGCCTTCTGAAAAAGGAGCTGGAAGAGATGGGAGCGGAGAATGTAACTCTCTCAGAACACGGATACGTCTATGCCTCTATTCCGGCCACTGTAAAAGGTAAAGTTCCCGCACTGGGATTTATCGCTCATATGGATACGGCTCCGGCCATGCCGGGATATCCGGTAAAACCGCGGATAGTACAAAATTATGACGGCGGAGATATTATTTTGAACGATGAGAAAAACGTTGTCATGCGCCGCAGTGAATTTGACTTTCTGGGAGAATGTATCGGACGCGATCTGATTGTGACAGACGGAACGACGCTTCTGGGTGCAGATGATAAGGCAGGAGTTGCGGAGATTATGACAATGGCGGAGATTCTCCTCTCTGATTCCTCTATCGCGCACGGAGAGATACGGATCGGTTTTACTCCTGACGAAGAGGTAGGGCGGGGCGCCGATTATTTTGATGTGGAAGGATTTGATGCGGCTGCTGCCTATACAGTTGACGGAGGAGCTCTGGGCGAGCTGGAGTATGAAAATTTCAACGCGGCATCCGGCCATGTTTTTATCAGGGGAAACAATATTCATCCGGGATCAGCAAAAAACAAGATGATTAATGCTGTTTTGGTGGGAATGGAATTTCAGAGTCTTCTTCCTGTCGCTGAAAATCCCATGTACACAGAAGGATATGAGGGATTTTTCCATCTGGATCGGTTTGAGGGAAACGTAGAGAGCGTCAGGATGGAATATATTATCCGGGATCATGACCGGGAAAAATTCGAGAGAAAAAAAGAACTGTTTGGAAAGTCTGCCGCCTTTATAAATGAAAAATACGGCGAAGGGACGCTTACTGTCAGCCTGAAGGATTCCTACTACAATATGAAAGAAAAAATAGAGCCCAGTCAGTATCTGATTGATATCGCGAAGGAGGCAATGCTTGCCGCCGGCGTTACTCCGTCTGTTCTTCCCATACGGGGAGGGACAGACGGCGCAAGGCTTTCCTATATGGGACTTCCCTGTCCCAATCTGTGTACCGGCGGCTATAATTTCCATGGAAAATACGAATGTATTCCTGTGGATGCTCTGGAAAAAACAGCAGAAATTCTTCTGGAAATTGCCGGACGATTTTTCACGCATCATAAAGATGCCCATAAGAAAAAAACGTTTTAAGCGTTTTTATGCTGAAGAAGTTCGATTTTCTCACCCTGCGGGCCGGTAAAAAAGATGTTCCGGATTCCGCCGAAAATCGGCATGTCCATGGGTTCTTCTGATGCAAATGTGGAAATTCCAAATGACTTGAGTTCACGGACGGTCTCGTCTATGTTGTCTGTCTCGATTGCAATGTGGGGAAAAAGGCCGTTTGGTCCCGCAATGACGGTTCCGTCATGCGGTTCAATGATTTCAAGGTAAAAGCCGGGGAAACGGATCATGGCAAGATGATTCGTTCCTGCCGGTTTTTTTACGTCCTCCCGTCCTTCTGTTTTTCCGCCCAGCATTTCATAAAAACGGATTGTGGAATTTAAATCTTCTGTATAGAGGGCAACGTGTGCCAGTCCTGTAATGTGTTTCATAAACCTGTCTCCTTTTAATGCTAGCTTGATTCTGGCTTCAGTATAGTCTTTTTTTACGGAAAAGACAAGCGGAGCAAATACCTGGATATATAAATTCTGACTTATAAATTTCCGGGGCAATTTTCTGCTGTTCAAACGCTTTTGTCTGTGGCATAATACAGTTAGAGACAGAAGGGAGGATACAGTTAATGATGTATGATGTGGTTGCATTGGGAGAACTGCTGATCGATTTTATTCAGTGCGGAAAAAGCGAAAAAGGCAATCCCGTTTTTGAGGCGAATCCGGGAGGAGCCCCCTGCAATGTCCTGGCGATGCTCAATAAGCTTGGATTCAAGACGGGATTTATCGGCAAGGTCGGAAAAGATTATTTTGGAAACATGCTGGCGGAGACGCTTGAAAAGACCGGGATTTCAACGGACGGCCTTCTGTATGATGAGCAAGTACATACGACACTGGCGTTTGTAAATACTCTGCCGGACGGGGACAGGGATTTCTCCTTTTACCGCAATCCGGGTGCAGACATTATGCTGAATCCCCGGGAAGTCAGTGTGAAGATGATTGAAGAATGCAGAATCTTCCATTTCGGTTCTCTGTCATTTACTGATGAGCCGGCTGTGAGTGCCGCAAAGCTCTCTGTTGAGACGGCAAAAAAGGCCGGAAAGATGCTCTCATTTGATCCAAACCTCCGGCCCCCGCTCTGGAAAAATATGGACAGCGCGAAGGAAGCTATCTGGTATGGCATTGAAAACTGTGATATTCTGAAAATAGCGGACAATGAAATTACATGGCTTACGGGAACGGATGATTACGATGAAGGCGTAAAGCGAATCCGGGAGCGTGCAGATGTAAAACTGATAAATGTAACACTGGGTAAAGAAGGAAGTATTGCCTACTGTGAAGATAAAAAGGTTTTTGTAAATTCCGTTTACAGCGGAAAAACTGTGGATACCACAGGTGCCGGAGATACATTCTGCGCAAACGTGATTGGATTTGTGCTGGAACACGGACTGGATAATTTATCTGAAAAAGATCTGAATGATATGCTTCTGTTTGCCAATGCAGCTGCCTCTATTGTGACGACAAGAAAAGGAGCCATCTGTTCCATGCCTGAGAGGGAAGAAGTAAAAGCTTTGCTGGCGGAAAGAAAACTTATCTGAAAAACACAGAACGGAAGAATTAAAAAATCCGGAGATGTCCGGATTTAAATATCATTGCGTTTGTAAAAAGATGCTGGGCGGGAGCGGCAGGACAGGGGGACTGTTTTGCCGCTCCTGATTTTATCAGTTTAGCTCTGGTTCCGTTCTTTTAAATAGGCGGGGATGATTTCCAGGGCTATTTCTCTGGCCCTGGCACTGGATACATTTTTATTTTCTGTTTTACCCAAATAAACACAAAAATAGATTCTTTTTTCCGGACTGTCCGCAAAGCCTGTAAACCATGAATCGACAACAACGCCATGGCTTTTGCCCATGCCTGTTTTTCCATAAATAAGAATATCAGATTCATCTGGATCAGAAATCAGCATAACCTGTTTTAACTGTTCTTTTAAATCCTCAGCATAATTTTGATTATCGCCGAAAATACGTTCCATGACTTCAGTCTGCTCTTTGGGAGAAATAAGCAGAGAGGATTCAATCCAGAAACCGGTCAGAGCCGGATTACTGTTATTTGTATTCAGTTTACCTTCCCAGTCAGAAATATCACAATTACCATATTGGAGATTGTTTAATTCTTCCTGTATGGCAGTTTTTCCGATTTCATCAATCACTTCTCTGAAATACCAGACACAGGACGTATGAAACGCGTCAGAGAAATCAATATCTTTATTCCAGTCCTCATTCCAGAATATCTCTCCGCTCCATGTGCGTGTGGAGTGTTCAGGCTGGATAATGCCATTTTTTATTCCGGTTAAAGAAGAAATAATTTTAAACGTGGAGCATGGTGAATGCCGGGAAAGAGAAAGTTTCCGATTATATATCCGGTAACCGTTTTCGGCCGGGTCATAGATAACTGCAGCGCCGTTTATTTCCTGAAAGTAATCTGACCAATCCGTTTCTGTTATAACTGGCTCAGCAGCTGCTTCTGTTTCCTCTGTCGGCATTACTGTTTCTACTGTCTGGTTTATACTTTCTGATGTTTCAGGGGATGTGGAACCGGTGCCGGATATTTTATCATTTCCTTTTGCGCATCCGGTTAAAGTTAATAATAAAAGCATTAAAGAAAAACGGAGAGCGGATGTGATTTTTATTATTTTCATAAATTGCCCTTTCTCAGATAGTTCCGTTTGCTGTTCCTCTCATTATATCTTATTAAGTCTTAGAAATACAGATGGTTTTTATTTCGGCATTTTAAATTTAATATACTTTTTAACATGCCGCAGAACACATATCAGATTATGTGTATAAGATTTTCGGACAGCCTATGACGCACAGGACAAGCGTCCACAGGCTTTGCGCCGAAAAATGGATGTCTGTTTACAGGAAAGGTATATGGCGCGCACATTACCGAATTATGAGAAAAATATAACTTTTTGTTAAAATAATAAATTATTTCCAAATGAGATACATTTTATGTTATAATGAGAACATAAATGATATATTGCGGCGGAAACAATATGATGGATAAGAAATTTTTTGGAAATTGTATTGCCTGGAGAAATAAAAAATATATCTTATCAGCTGAAAAAATCACATCTGCAAGGGAAGACGGATTCTCTCTTGCATTCTTTTCGCGCCTTGCGTCAGCCTGTCCGGACGACAGAATGCCGCAGGGCGTTTTTTTCATCTCCGGGAGGAGTCTGACGAGAGAAACAGCAAGTATATCAAAAAAGAATCAACAGGAGGAAAGCGTTATGTCGAATACCGAATGGCTAAATAAATATGAATCTGTCAGGGATAAACTGATCTGCAAAACGGATCTGGATGCTTATTTTACAGAGAAAATAATCGGGAACAGGAGAGTGGATGTGCTGTATATGTGAGCTTTATCAATATTGAGAATGACTATCAGGAACAGGAGTAAGATAATAGGCGATGGAATGGCCAAAACGGGCACGGACGGCAGACCGGGAGAAAAAATTTGAAATTTAAAACCGCAGGCCCGGATGGCCTCAAATGAGATGTACTTTCGGACATTCACAGGAGGTATAAGTTTGAAACAAAGAAGTAGAGGTAAACCGCCAAAAAAGTGTATAGCAAACAAGCCACCCGAAAATTGGCAATT
>CALWSF010000012.1 GCA_944384125.1 uncultured Lachnospiraceae bacterium
ATGCCCAGATAGCTCAGTTGGTAGAGCAGAGGACTGAAAATCCTCGTGTCACTGGTTCGATTCCGGTTCTGGGCATTGAAAATAATGGGGTATTAGCTCAGTCGGTAGAGCACTTGACTTTTAATCAAGTTGTCCGGGGTTCGAATCCCCGATGCCTCACGCGAACAGGAAGCCAGAGAATGAGAAATTCTGTTTCCTGAAGTCAGAAGTACGAAGGTAAACTCTTGAGTAAGAGGGTGCCTTCGTATTTTTATGCCACATCTGTCTTTATATGGGAATGGAAAGGAAAGTGTTAAAGGGATTAAACAGATTCCTGAATAATTCTGGTTGCATAACCGGAAAAAGATAGTTATCATAATATTACAGACAGGCATGGATTTACCTTTGTGCGGAAGCGGATCTTGGTTTTTGGGTAAGACCAGCCATTCCTAAGTAAAAAATATTACGATGACATAAGGGACACAGCTTGAAATAATCTGATGGAATAGTTGTCAGATGTTTTTAAGTTGTGTCTTTTTTTGAGTGGAAACATAAGATAATACGTTTGTTCATAAAAAAAGAGATAAATTCGGGAAAGTCTGAAATGTTTTTAATAAAATATTAACTGTTACATGATATAAAATGAATGAGATACGGGCCTGATGCTGTAAAACAAAAAATAAATAGAAGTGTTTTATTAAAAGGGGGAGATTCTGTGAATATGCTTTTTGAATTTCTTGAAACACTGGATGAACTGGTCTATATTTCTGATATCCAGACATATGACGTTATTTATATGAATAAGAAACTGAGGGATTCGTTGGGGGGTGCCTTTCATAAGGAATATATGGAAGAGAAATGTTATCGTGTTTTACAGGGGTATTCCAGTCCATGTCCTTTTTGTACGAACTCTCTTTTAAGAAAAGGAAAAATTGTTTCCTGGACGCATAAAAATCCTGTATTGGACAAGCGGTATCTCGTCAAGGACTCCATGCTGATGTATGAAGGGCGGCAGTGCCGGATCGAAATGGCTATAGATGTGGATACTGAAGTGGAAAATACAAAGTCATATTATTATGCACGGAGTGAAAGTATCCTGAATGAATGCCTTCAGCAGGTTTTTTCTACAACCAGTCCAGAAGAAGCGATAGAAAGAGTTATTACTTATTTGGGAAAAACCTTTTTGTGTGATCGTGCCTATGTATTTGAACAGGAGGGAAATATTGTAAATAATACGTATGAATGGTGTGCGCCGGGAGTATCCCGCCAGAAAAACATTCTCCAAAACCTTTCTGCGTCAATTTTCAGTGACTGGGATAAAAAATTTAAGGAAGGCAAGATGGTAAATATTTGGGATCTGGAAGAAATCCGGGACAAAGATCCTTATCTGTATGCTACCCTTAAGCCTCAGAATATTTCTAAAATGATTGCAGCTCCGTTGGCATATAATCATGACATTATTGGATTTGTAGGTGTTGATAATCCCGATGAGAATATGTTTTCGCTGATACAATCTACACTGAAGGTAATAGGATATTCTATTGTTGCTCTGCTGAAGCGCAGAGATTTGATAAAGCATCTGAATAAACTGAGTTTTCATGATGCACTCACAGAAGCATATAACAGGAATGCGCTGTTCGAGCATGGAAGCCGGCTGGAAAATGCGAAGACAGCAGGCGTGATTTACTGTGATATTTCGGGACTTAAGCAAAGAAATGACACGTTAGGACACAGTGCGGGCGATCAGATGATCAGGGATACATACGAATTACTTAAAAATGCACTTAACACAGAGTGGATTTACCGTACCGGTGGCGATGAGTTTGTGGTAGTGATGGTCAATGTGAGCCAATCAGAATTTTCAGAAAAAATATCACAGCTTCGTATAATGATTCAGCAGGGAAAGCATCATGTTGCCATTGGATATGCATGGTCGGATCGGGCACCGTTTTCTCTGGAAAGTTTAATTTCGCAGGCTGATAAGGTAATGTATCAGGATAAGAAGGAGTATTATAATTCCAATTATCGGATACAGGACAGAAATCAAAGGGAATGTTTGCGTTTAAATGAGATAGCTCCGGAAAAACAGGACAATGTTTTTTATCAGTTTCTGGAAAATACATACTGCGATATGGAAATGGTATTTCAGTCATTTACCAGGCATAATTCTACAGGATATTTGTTTTTTGGCGATATGCAAAAGGATCTGTTCTACATCTCTGATAATATGCGGGATGGATTTGGGTTTGAAAGCAACGTGGTGCCGGGACTGCTGCGGGAATGGTCCCAGCGCATCGCTACAGACAAAGCAAGAGAATTATACTGGCATGAAATAAATTCAGTTTTAGAAGAAAAGCGCAATGTGTATGATCTGAGATATCAGGTACGGGACATAAATGGGAAGGTAATCTGGGTACGCTGTTACGGTATGATAAAATGGAATGCTGATTTGAGTCTGCCATTGTTTTTTACCGGCAGAATTACGTATCAGGATAATGAATTTGTTGTGGATCCCGTCACGAATTTTCCCAGGGAATTTGTTATGTTCCGCCGTCTGGATCAAATTAAAAAAAATCGCCAGATGGTCTATGTCATAGGTTTTAGTTATAATCATATCGGGGAAATCAATAATACGAGAGGACGCACATACAGTGATCATCTCATGCGCAATATTGCAGAAAGTCTTGTGGAAAAGCTTTCGGATAAAATGTCTTTTTACCGCCTTGAGGGAATACGCTATGTAGCTATTGTTGAACCATCCTGTCAGGGCAGCGAGCAGGAGCTGGTGCAGCAGATTCAGGATATCATATCGAAATGTTATCAGGTAATGGGGATTTCTGTGAGAAAACCCTGTTCTCTTGCGCTGATGAGATATCCGCAGAATTTTGTTTCTCCCACAGACTTTCTGGAGCAGATGGTTTCATTGATAAAAATTTCAAAAAGAAATGATACCAACCAGATTGTGGAGTATGCCGAAAATGGTATTCAGCAGGTAAAGCGTATGTCCAACATGGCTTTGGAGCTGAGCAGAGATGTGCTGGCTGGAATGAAGCATTTCCGCTTGGTAATTCAACCTGTGATTTCTGTTGAGGATGGTTCCATTCTGGGAGGAGAAACGCTTTTGCGCTGGAAATTCCAGGGGGAGGATATTTCGCCTGAAATTTTTATTCCCATACTGGAACGGGAAAATATGATTCATCAGGTAGGGCGATGGGTTTTTGAGGAGACTGTCAGTACATGTCTGGGAATCATTTCCCATTATCCTGATTTTTACCTGACATATAATGTGAGCCTTCATCAGATGTCAGATGTAAAGTTAACAAAATTCATGAAAGAAATACTGGTAAAATACCAACTGGATGGTTCGCATCTGGTAGCTGAGATGACAGAAAGCTTTATGGATGAGCAACCGGAAAAACTTCTTAAGTTTGTCGAAATGTGTGATGACATGGGCATTCGCATTGCTCTGGATGATTTCGGGAGCGGTTATTCCTCTCTTCGAATGCTTTTGCAGTACCCATCCAACATAATTAAGCTGGATCGCTCATTACTGGAAGAAATGATGGAATCAGATGACAAAAAGAATTTTATTTCCAGTATTGTATATGCGTGTCACAGGTTCGGCAAGAAGGTCTGTATGGAAGGGGTGGAAACACCTGAGCAGGATTCCATGATAAAGGATTCCGGATGTGATATGATTCAGGGGTACTATTACTATAAGCCAATGGAGGTCAGTGAAATTTACCGGTTGCTGGTTGAAAAAAGAAAAGCTGCTATTGATCAGTAGGGCTCTGTTTTTTCTGCCCTGCCAGTAAAATACCTGCCATAAGTGCTGTAAACGGTGCGACTGTTACGAGACCGAAGCTTCCCACAACTGTATCCAGAATTTCTGAAGAAACATATTTGTAATTTAAAATATGATCAATGGGCGTTCCCTGGGCCATAAATACCATTAAAAGGGAGATGTATCCTCCGGAATAAGCAAGAAGCAGAGTGGTGGTCATTGTTCCCATGGCTGCGCGTCCCACATTCATGCCTGACAGGATGGCATCTTTCCTCGTAATATCAGGCTTTTTTGCGACAACTTCAGATACGGCGGATGTGATGTCAACAGAAAGGTCCATCATTGCACCGGAAGCTCCGATAAAAATACTGCTCATAAAGATAGAAGTTAAATCAAGATCCTGATAACCGCTGTACAGGAGAGATTCTGCATTGGGCATGACAGCTCCATGAATTTTAAACATGTCAGTAAAAATTATGCCGAGCACACAGGTTGTCAGAACTCCCAGAAGGGCTCCGAGTGTTGCGGCTGTTGTGCGTCTGTCTGCTCCGTAAACAAAAAAAATGATTATAAAAGTCAGAAGAGCAGTAATCAGGATACCAACCCAAATGGGATTATAGCCTTTCAGATAACAGGGTACAAGGATTTTCCATATCACAAGAACTGTTATAATAAAGGAAAGTATTGCCTGAAGGCCGTTTTTTCCGGCAAAAAAGATCAGAAAAACTGCAAAAATGAAGAGAAGAAGAAATTCCTTGTTCAGTCGGTAGTGATCAGACATGACAACGGAATTGACAGAGTCCCCCTGATAGCTGATAGTTACCAGCGCTTTATCGCCTGCCTTATAAATTTTATCCTGTTCCAGGGAGCCGCTGAGAAAGTTGACGCCTGTCAGTGTTTCTCCTTTAAAAATTCCGTTTTTAATGAGAAGAGTACAGGATTGCTCCCCCGACTGTACAAGGCCCGAAGTGATGATATTGGAATTGTCTGTTTCTTTTACCTCGCCAACGGCCCGCTCGGTTCCTTTATAAATAAGAGCATCCTCATAGCCTGTGGGAATGACTGTGAGGATGCAGATAAGAATCAGGCCGAAAATAGCTGTAAGCAGAAAGTTTTTCTGCCTGGAAAAAAGCGCTTTCATGCATGTTTGCTCCTTTTTGTCAGATTTTCATTTTATGCCTGCCGCATGGAAACGGCAGGCATATTCTTACTTTCTTTTAATTAACACCTGTCAGAGCTGCCATCTTATTATAGATGTCAGTATTATCATAGTAGCCGTCAAATGTTTCGGCGCCTGCGCCCTGAACGAGAACCTCAACAGGAAGTCCGGTATGTGCATATGATCCGAAATTAATACCGCTCTTATTGTTGAGTATATGAGTAATGGTAACGGTCAGCGGCTCATAGCTGCCGTATTTGATATATTCTTCCTGACCGAATTCTTCTTCCTCGCCGGTGCGGGACATTGTTGTCTCGTAGGCAGATTTAAGAAGGCTATATTCATAATCTGTCATTTCAAGAGCGCCGGAATTGTTGGACTCAGGATGGAGATCAGCGCTGTCCTTCTGCTGAACAGCCTCGTTTCCTCCTTCTGCCGGAGCAGCCAGTCCGAAAAGCTCTGTAATATCTTCCATCACAGTATTAAAATCAGTTTTATTCTCCTTGTAGGATGACACATAATCGGAGTCATATTTTGCATAGGAAATTTTCTGGTTGTTAAAGTTTGTGAGGAAAGTGTCATAATCAGTTCCTGCAAATCCGATAGTAAGTCCGCCTGTCTCATGATCGCCTGTTACAATTATCAGGGTTTCATCGGGATGCTCGTTATAAAATTCCACCGCTTTTTCTACTGCGTCATCGAGAGCAATGGTATCTTTGATAGTGGATGCCGCATCATTTGCATGACAGGCCCAGTCGATTTTTCCGCCTTCGATCATCATGAAAAATCCGGTGTCATTTTCAAGAACTTCGATTCCCTTTTCTACATAATCGGCGAGCGCCCACTCATCTTCAGCACGGTCGAGTTCATATGAGATGGCATCGTCGTCTGCCAGAGTCTCAGCGATAACGATGGCTTTGCCGTCTTCCGCCCTGAGGGCTTCCGCCTCATCCTGTGTGCGGATAACCTTATAACCGGCATCCTCTGCCAGAGAATAAAGATCAGTCTGGTCTTCTTTGGCACCGGTTGGCTGTTTCAGAGCCCCGCCTGCGAAATAGTCAAAATTGCTGGCGATCATTTCCTGGCCGATTTCATAGTAGCTGTTGCGTGATTCCTGATGTGCGTAGAAAGCTGCCGGAGTTGCGTGATTTAAATTTACGCTTGATATAATGCCTATTTTGTAGTCTTTCTGTTTTTTGAGCTTTTCAGCTATTGTCTCATATGTCTGGGTAAAATCTTCGCTTACGTTAATACTTCCGCTCCATGTTTTATGTCCGGTGGCAATGGATGTTGCTGTTGATGCAGAGTCGGGTGCAAAGGATGTGCTGTCGTATGTCTGCGCTGAACCGGCTATCTGGAAGTTCATCATGGCAAGCTGATTTTTACTCGACAGGATTTCTTTTTCTTCTCCGTTTACGGATACTTTATTTCCCTCCTGTGAGTTGGCGCTCACAAAATAGTTTGTAAGCTGAACCTGGGGATAGCTCATTCCGTCTCCGATAAATAAAAATACATATTTTGGTGTCTGGGTTTCAGTCTGTGCGGCGGTTTCTTCTGCAGTTTCCTGTGCGTTTTCAGTCTGTGCGGCAGTCGCGGATGTATCAGCGGCACTCTGAGAAGTCTGTGTACTGCAACCGGTCATGGCTGACAGTGCAACAGATCCTGCCATTAATACAGATACGAATTTCTTTTTCATACGAAAACTCCTTTTTCTGAATTTTATGAATAAAAACAACCTGATTATAAAGGACACATTGTAAAAACTGTCAGATAAAACATGTAAAATGTTCGTAAGAGTATTGGAATATGTTTCAAATTTCTTTGTCCGTTCTGGAAAGATGTGTATCCGGTCGGCGAAACAGAGGAAAATAATTGCATGGGAATACACTAAAAAGATAAGTTTATGCATTGTTAAGTTGTTTTTCGGCATTTCAGCTGATATACTAAAAAGTAACTTTGTGATAAAGAGGTGGTATCATATGGCTGCAAATAAGCCAGAAAAAATAAAGAAAAAAAGGAAAAGAATAATTCTGCCGCTTATATTGCTGGCGGCATTTGTTTTCGTGCTGTCTGGCTGCGGTGGACAGACCGGTAAAAGCACAGAGAAAGACACTGTCTCGGAAAACAGTGCGGGCGTTGCTGCGGATGTCACAGATGCTTACGGGCAAAGTGAAGCGGAAACGGAGACGGCGAAAGACGAGACATATCCCGTATATCGGGAAGAGGATATGGCGCAGACGGGCGATGATATACCTTTGGATGATCCATATTTTGACGGCGGAACTCTGATGCTTCTTGACAGTGCGGATGGGGGACAGAATCTGTCATGTGTGCTGCAGACTGCCGAAGGTTCTGTAATCGTTGTGGACGGAGGGCGTGACGCTGACAGTGAACATCTGATTGAGGTAATAAAGAGGATGGGCGGAACAGTGAATGCCTGGCTTATTACCCATCCGCATAATGATCATGTGGGGGCATTGACAGAGATTCTTGGTATGGATCCGCTTCCACTGAACATAGAGAAAATATATTATTGCTTTCTGGAAAGAGATTATTATGAACAGGGAGAAAATCAGGGCAGAATGGCGGACTATGATAATCTGATGGCTGCATTTGAAAATCTGCCGGAGGGAGTACTCTGTTCGCCGCTCAGTCAGTGGCAGGAGATTGTGGTAAATGGCGCCCTTATTACGGTAATGAATGAACCCTTTGCCTGTGAGCAGAATACTTTTAACAATTCATCAGTAGGCTATCGGATAGATATGGGAGGAAAACGTATCTTATTTCTTGGCGATATGGGATGGCAGGCCGGTGATAATCTTCTTGAAGTCTGCCCGCGGGAGGAGCTGAGAGCGGATGTAGTTCAGATGGCTCATCACGGACAGTCAGGTGTGGAAAAGAATGTATATGAGGCGATTTTGCCGGAAGTGTGTCTGTGGCCTACTCCTCAGTGGCTGTGGGATAATGAGCTTGACGGTGTGGCGGGGGCCGGCCCATACTGGACCCAGGAAGTAAGAACCTGGATGAAAGATCTGGGAGTTAAGAGAAATCTGTGCATAAAGGACGGAGATCAGATACTCCGCTAGAATCGGCTTACGAAGGAGGAGAATGGGTGAAACGGCATATCCTTTTGAAAAAGACGATAAACATGGCAAGAACGGGGGATGCGGAGAGCTTTGAAAATTTTTATATTCTGACTGTCCAGAATACGTATGGAAAGATCTGTGTACTTACGAAAGACAGAGAAATGGCGGAGCAGATACTGACGGAAGTGTATGTTTCTCTGTATCAGAAGGTACACACATTACCTCCGGATGAAATGGAGCTTCAGGCACGGATGGAGGAGGAGATTTACCGGGCAGCAGAAAAGTATCTGGATTCAGAGCCGGAAAAAACAGATATAGAGAGTGTGTGTGAAAAACTCAGTGAGGATCAGGCTGCTACGCTGTGGATGGACATTGAGGAATCTGCGGGGATTGACAAAGATGATGCGGAGGAAGAGAGATGGTCTTCCTTTGTATTTGTGTTTCTGCGTATTGCGGCAGCAGCGGCAGCCGTTATTATTACGGGGATCGGCCTGTTTGTTACCTGGCGTTATACTGTGGGAAGAGCGGATAGTTTTTCACATCCGGCTCAGGAAAGTTCTGTTGTGCAGGAAAGCAGTACCATGTCAGAAGAAGAACTTATTATCAGCGGGGAGCGGGAGGAACCTGGATGGAGCCTGACACGGGAGGGAAAACTTCGTTATGTCAGAAAGGATGGAACTCTTGCGGAAGGATCGGTAGCCATTGGCAAGCAGATGATGACGTTTTCCGGAAGCGGAGAGCTGACACTGATTGGGAGTAATCCGGTCGTTGCGGAGAATGCGGATGTTTCTTTTGATGAGGATGTAAAATATGAGGTAAGGGACGGAAATGTTTACAGGACGGATCCCGAGAGCGGCGAGGAGAGCTGTGTTATTCTGAATGGACATGTTTCCCAGGCAGATGTAAGATGCGGCTATATCTGGTATATTTGCATGTATCAGATACCTAATTCGGATCAGATAAGAACAACCGTCAACAGGGCACTGCCGGACGGGAGCGGGAATACGGAGGTTTATGTCACGGCAAATACGCTGGAGACACAGAGCTTTCAGGTTACGGATGAGGGAATTTATTACCTGTCTGAGGGGAAGCTGTTCCGGCTTAATTTTTCCAGTAACAGAACAGAGTATCTTGCCGGACAGGTGGAATATTATTTTGCCTGGGATGATACTGCTTATTACATGCAGGATCGTACTCTGGAAAGTGTTTCCAGGGGATACTCCTATTCCGGTATGGAAGCCGGATTTCAGATTGAGACAGAAGAGGCCGGATTTGTTCTCCTCAACTCGGAAGGAGAATTGCCTGTGGAGTCCGGAAACGGCGAGGTTCAGGTCGGGGATCGGATTTATCGGCTGGAGGAGGGATATATAGCTTCTGTCCGGCCTGCGGAACGCAAAAAAGGGGAGTACAGTTATTTTATTGATGAAAGCGGAACGGATCACAAGATTTACCGTACAGATTCTGCCGGCACAAGAGGTCTGATTCCTCAGGAGGGAATCAGTGCGGACAGCCTTTGTATAGCAGGGGAATGGCTGTATTACAGTGCACGCACTGCCCAGTATGGAGCAGAGTGCGAGAGTCAGATTTATCGTGTCAATCTGGAGACAATGGAACTGGAAGCAGTGGGAGAAAAGTTCCGGGGACAGATGAGAAATCTTTACTATTTTGAAAGCATGCAGGAGATTTACGGCGAATATATTCCGTCAGTGGCAGATCCGGAGGATATTCACGGAAAAATTGCCCGGATTACAGAAAATGGGACAGAAATCGTAAATGATTTATCAGTACGTCCGGAAAATGACAGCAGTGATATGCTGGAACCGGTTATGGCGGGGGAAAATACTCTTTTATGTCTTTATCATACCTGCAGCTATGATATGTCTTCCGGACAGCTGGCATGGGAGTCTACACAGCCTCTGGTAATAGAACTTCCGAGATGATTCTTAGGAACAGGAAAAAGATGGTATGCTTATTGACAGATTAAGAGAGTACGGGCAGACGGATTATTACCCTTTCCACATGCCCGGTCACAAAAGACAGATTAAGATGGGGATAACTTCTTTCCCCAATCCGTTTTCTGTGGATATCACAGAGATAGAGGGATTTGATAATTTACATCACGCAGAAGGAATTCTGCGGGCATCTATGGACTATGCGGCGTCCGTATATGGGTCAGACAGGAGCTGGTATCTGGTAAACGGCAGCACAGGCGGCATCCTGAGTGCAATCTGCGCTGCTGTAAATCCAGGAGAAAAAATCCTGATGGCCAGGAATTCCCACAAGGCAGCTTACAATGCTGTGGCTGTGCACCGTCTGGCTCCGGTTTATGTGTATCCTGATGTGATTAAGGAATTGGGGATACAGGGAGGCGTGCGCCCTGAGGCAGTGAAGGCTGTGCTTGAACGGGAGAAAAATATAAAGTGTATTTATATAACGTCGCCCACTTACGAGGGAATTGTTTCAGATGTGAGAGAGATTGCGCAGCTGGCGCACAGGCATGGTATTTTGCTGATTGTGGATGAGGCTCACGGTGCACATTTTCCTTTCGGAGAATCTTTTCCGGAGTCGGCTCTGGACTGCGGCGCAGATATCGTGATTCAGAGTCTGCATAAGACACTTCCTTCGCTGACTCAGACGGCTATCATGCATCTTAAAAGCAGTCTGATAAGCCCTGAGCAGGTTGAGCGGTATCTGACAGTGTTTCAGAGTTCCAGTCCGTCCTATGTCTTTTTATCTTCAATTGATGCCTGTGTTCGCTATATGGCCGGGAGAGGAAAGGAAGATGTAAAACGGTACGAAGAAAGGCTGAGCCGGTTTTATAACCGGATTGAGAGGCTTGAGAATCTGAAATATCTGGATGACAGAATCTGCGGAAAATACGGAGTATATGGGCGGGATCCGTCGAAACTGGTGTTTTTTCCTCCGGCCTTTCTTAAAGCTGATTCGGGCCCTGAACTGGCGTCCGTTTTAAGAGAGAAATATCATCTTGAAGCGGAGATGGCCTGCTGTTCCTATGCTCTTTTCATGACTTCTCTTATGGACACGGAGGAAGGCTTTGAGCGTCTTTTGCAGGCACTTTATGAAATTGATGCGCAGACTGTGCAGGCGGCCGGAGCTGCGCAGGATGGAAGCAAGGAAATTCCCGTGCCGTCTGCCGCTGTGAAAATTCCGGCGGATGCCTGGTGCAGGGAAGGGGAAAAAGTTTTGCTGAGCCATGCTGCAGGACGCATATCGGGGACATTTGTTGTTGTATATCCCCCTGGGATTCCGCTTCTGGTGCCGGGAGAGAGGATAGATTCACAGATGACAGAGCAGATTGAGAAAAACAGACAGCTGGGAATCACAGTAGAGGGAATAGACGGAGACAGTATCCGTGTTTTGCTGTAGGGAAGCCAGGAGATGGAGTGATTTGACAGAAAATGGGAAAAATATTTTATATTATAGGAAAAAGTGCATCAGGAAAAGATACCATATACAGGGAGCTTCAGAAAATATTTAAAAATCTGAGGACAGTGGTTCCCTACACGACCCGTCCGGTCCGGAACGGGGAAAAGGATGGGGTTGAATACCATTTTATTTCCGAAAAGAGAATGATGGAGCTGGAAGAAAGCGGAAGACTGATAGAAAAAAGAACTTATGAGACGGCAGTCGGTCCCTGGAGCTATGGAACAGCGGATGACGGACAGATTGATCTGGACAGATTTGATTACCTGATGATTGGCACTCTGGAGTCATACCGGAGCACACGGGACTATTTCGGACATAATATGATAATTCCGCTTTATATTGAGGTGGAAGACGGAGTGCGTCTGGAGCGGGCTCTGAACAGAGAAAGGCAGCAGAAGGAGCCCAAATATGATGAGCTCTGCCGCCGATTTCTGGCGGATACTGCTGATTTCGCCGGAGAGAAGCTGGACGGGGCCGGAATCACGAAAAAGTATGAAAATTCTGATCTGGATGTCTGTATTGCAAAACTGAAGGAAACGATTTTTCAATATGCCCTCCCGTCAACACTGAAGGGGTAAAAGGGCAACATTTTCAAAACGCTCTAGGCATTGCTTTTATCTTGTGTTATACTTTTTAATATTAATTACGGCGCTGCCGCTTTTTAGGAGGAAAATTATGAGCGGTTTTCATGATATAATCGGACATGAAAAGGTTAAGGAGCATCTTCAGAGAGCGATTGAGTATCACAGGGTGTCCCATGCCTATATATTATCCGGCGAAGAAGGAATGGGGAGAAAGACCCTTGCCAAGGCGTTTGCCATGACGCTTCTCTGTGAAAAAAGCGACAAGGAGCCGTGCATGCAGTGTCATTCCTGCAAGCAGATACTGTCGGGAAATCATCCTGATGTGATCTGGGTTTCTCATGAAAAACCGGGAACCATAGGCGTTGATGACATTCGCCTTCAGGTTAATGACACGGTACAGATAAAGCCGTACAATGGCGGATACAAAATATATATGATTGATGAGGCGGAAAAAATGACGGTTCAGGCGCAGAATGCGCTTCTTAAAACCATAGAAGAGCCACCGGCGTATGTGGTTATTATTCTTATGACAACGAACCAGGAAGCATTTCTGCCTACGATTTTGTCGCGATGTATTCAGCTTAAACTGCGGCCTCTTAAAGATGCGGTAGTAAGCGCTTATCTGACAGAGTCCATGGAACTGCCTGAGAGCAAGGCGGATGTATATGCGGCTTTTGCCAGGGGTAATCTGGGAAAGGCTATAAATCTTGCCACATCAGAAAAGTTTGCGCTTCTTTACCGGGAAGTGCTTACACTTCTTAAAAATATAAAAGAGATGGATATTCCCATGCTTCTGGATTATATACGGAAGCTGCAGGAAGACGAACTGGATCTGTATGAATGTCTTGATTTCATGCAGCTCTGGTACAGAGATATTCTGATGTTTAAAGTAACAAAGGACATTAATACCCTTATTTTTAAGGATGAATATTCAGTTGTGAGCGGTCTCTGCCAGAGAAGCTCATATGAGGGGCTGGAGCAGATCTTAAGTGCAATAGAAAAGGCAAAGGTCCGTCTGGAGGCCAATGTTAATAAGGATTTGGCTCTGGAGCTCATGCTTCTGACCATGAAGGAGAATTGATATATGATAAAGGTAATAGGAGTCCGATTCCGTAAGGCCGGGAAAGTATATTATTTTGATCCGGCCGGGATGGAAATTCAGACAGGAGATCACGTAATCGTGGAGACCTCCCGGGGAATCGAGTTTGGAGAAGTCGTGCTGGGGATTCGGGAGGTTGAAGAAAAAAAGGTTATTCAGCCTTTGAAGGCGGTTATCCGCATGGCAAATAAAAATGACGAAGAGACAGAGCAGAAGAACAAGGTTCGTGAGAAGGAAGCTTTCCAGATCTGCCTGGAAAAAATCAGAAAGCATCAGCTTGAGATGAAGCTGATTGATGCGGAATATACATTTGACAATAATAAACTGCTCTTTTATTTCACAGCAGACGGACGAATCGATTTCCGGGAACTGGTCAAGGATCTGGCATCTGTATTTAAGACGCGTATTGAACTGCGCCAGATCGGAGTCAGGGATGAAACGAAAATTATGGGGGGAATCGGCATCTGCGGAAGACCGCTGTGCTGCCATTCTTATCTCTCCGAGTTTGTTCCAGTATCTATCAAGATGGCGAAGGAGCAGAATCTTTCTCTCAATCCCACCAAAATATCGGGTGTCTGCGGAAGGCTGATGTGCTGCCTCAAGAATGAAGAGGAGACGTATGAGGTTCTGAACAGCCGTCTGCCCGGTATCGGAGATTATGTTACAACGGATGACGGACTCAAGGGAGAGGTTCACAGTGTCAGTGTTCTCCGGCAGCTTGTCAAGGTTGTTGTGACAGTGGATCGGGACGAAAAGGAGATTCGTGAGTATCGGGTGGACCAGCTCAAATTCAAACCCAGAAAAAAGAAGGATAAGGGCGGTGTTAATGATGCTGAGCTGAAGGCACTGGAGGCACTGGAGAAAAAGGAAGGAAAGTCGAAGCTGAATGATAATTAATGCAGGAGAACGAATCGATGAACTTCATCGAAACGGGTATCAGATTATTCAGAAGACAGACGGATTCTGTTTTGGAATGGATGCGGTTCTTCTGTCCGGTTTTGCAGCCGTGAAGGACGGAGAAAATGCGCTGGATCTCGGAACGGGAACGGGAATTATTCCGATACTTCTGGAGGCTAAAACAGCAGGAAGGCATTTTTCCGGGCTTGAGATACAGCATGAGATGGCGGACATGGCATCCCGCAGTGTGGCGCTCAACAGGCTGGAGGACAGGATTGACATTATAGAAGGGGATATCAGAGAGGCGAGCCGGATTTTCGGCAGGGCCTCTTTTGATGTGGTAACATCAAATCCTCCGTATATGAATGACAGCCATGGACTGAAAAATCCTGATTTGCCCAGGGCTATCGCACGTCATGAGATTCTCTGTACACTGGAGGATGTGATACGGGAGACGGCCGCTCTTCTCCGTTTTGGCGGGCGGTTTTACATGGTGCACCGTCCCCGCCGTCTGGTCGATATTATCTGTCTGCTCCGGCAGTATGGACTGGAACCGAAAAGATTAAAATTTGTCCATCCATTTGCTGATAAGGAAGCCAATATGGTACTGGTAGAAGCTGTGCGCGGCGGCCGCACTATGATGAAGGTGGAGAAACCTCTCATTGTGTATCGGGAGCAGGGGGTATACACCAGTGAGATCTATGATATATATGGGTATTGATGAGGAGAGATGACATATGACGGGGAAATTATACCTGTGCGCCACGCCCATCGGAAATCTGGATGATATTACACTGCGGGTTCTGGAAACTCTGCGTTCGGTGGATCTGATTGCGGCGGAGGATACGCGGCACAGTATCAAGCTGCTGAATCACTTTGACATAAAAACGCCCATGACCAGCTACCATGAGTATAACAGAGTGGAGAAGGCCAGGCAGCTGGTGGAGAAGCTGAGGGAGGGCAAGCAGATTGCTTTAATTACTGATGCGGGAACACCGGGGATTTCTGATCCCGGCGAGGAGCTGGTAAGGCAGTGCTGTGATGCGGGGATTGAGGTTACTTCTCTACCCGGGCCGGCGGCCTGCATAACAGCTCTGACTATTTCCGGGCTGCCTACAAGACGTTTTTGTTTTGAGGCGTTTCTTCCGCCTGACAGGAAGGAACGTCAGTGGATTCTTGAAGAGCTGAAAACGGAGACGCGGACTATTATTATATACGAGGCGCCGCATCATCTTCTCAGAACTTTAAAAGAGCTCTATGAGGCTCTGGGAGAGCGGAAGGCAGTTGTCTGCCGGGAGCTGACTAAAAAGCATGAGACGGCACTCAGACGGAATCTGAGCGAGATTACGGCCTATTATGAGGAGAATGAACCGAGAGGAGAATGTGTGATCGTAATTCAGGGGCGCTCCATCGGGGAAATGAAACGGGAAGAAAATGCTCAGTGGCAGCAGATGTCGGTGCAGGAGCATATGGATTATTATCTGTCCCGGGGAATTGAGAAAAAAGAGGCCATGAAGCTGGTGGCCAGAGATCGTGGCATCGGGAAGAGGGAGGTCTATCAGGCGCTGCTGGACTAAGAGGAAAATTTCCGGTTTTTGGCGCGCTGACATTGAGGCTGAAAGAAAAATCCTGCAGAGGGCGTTATTCTGCAGGATTTTTGTATATTAATCTGAATATTCCTGACGTTTAAATAATCAGAAACGGAAAACGGCTGTTCCGTACGGAGGAAGCGGGTAGGAAAAAGAATACGGCTGTCCGTCGCATTCGCTTTTTACAGAGCGGTAGACGGTTGTTTTCTCTCCGCGTTTGTAAAATCCGTGTGTCTGATCCAGAACAAGGGTAAAGTTACCCCGTTTTGGAACACCGACGCGGTAATCACTCCGCTCCATTGGTGTGAAATTGCAGACGAAAAGAAGATTCTTTTTATGTGTTTCATCACGGCGGATGAAGCTGAAAATACTCCGATCCCCGTCGTTGGCATTGATCCACTGGAAGCCGTCATAATCCTGATCCAGCCGGTAAAGAGCCGGGTATTTCCGGTACAGTGTGAGAAGACTTTTTACATAGGCCTGCAGATCGGCATGGAGCGGTTCATTCAGGAGGTACCAGTCCAGAGAGACTTTTTCATCCCACTCATGGAACTGTGCGAAATCCTGTCCCATAAACAGAAGTTTTTTGCCCGGATGTCCCAGCATGAAAGTGTAGCCTGCCTTGAGGTTTGCAAATTTATCTTCATATATGCCGGGCATTTTGTTGATCATGGAGCATTTCAGATGAACAACTTCATCATGGGACAGAACGAGAATAAAATTCTCGCTTGTGCAGTATGTAATACCGAAAGTCATTTTATTGTGATTAAATTTGCGGAAATAGGGATCAAGCTTCATATATTCGAGAAAATCATGCATCCACCCCATATTCCATTTGAAAGTAAATCCCAGTCCGTCATCTTCCGGGCGCCTGGTAACGTTGGGCCACGCTGTGGATTCCTCTGCGATAATGATGGAGCCGTCGTTTCGTCCCCGGATAATGCTGTTCAGATGCTTGAAAAATTCGATTGCCTCCAGGTTTTTATTATCCCCGTAGATATTGGGAACCCACTGGCCGTCCTGCCGCCCGTAATCCAGATACAGCATGGAAGCCACCGCGTCAACCCGCAGTCCGTCGATATGGTATTCCTCCAGCCAGTAGAGAGCGTTTGCAATCAGAAAGTTGGAAACCTCGTTTTTTCCATAGTCAAAAACTTTTGTTCCCCAGTCAGGATGTTCTCCTTTTCTGGGATCGGCATATTCATATAGGGGCTGTCCGTCAAAGCAGGCCAGTCCGTGGGAATCCCGTGGAAAATGGGCCGGAACCCAGTCCAGGATCACGCCGATGCCATGTCTGTGCAGATAATTTACGAAGTACATAAATTCTTTTGGAGAGCCATAGCGGGAGGTTGGAGCAAAATAACCGGTTACCTGGTAGCCCCAGGAGCCGTCATAGGGATGCTCTGCAATACCCATGAGTTCCACATGAGTATAGCCCATTTCTTTGACATAGTCTGTCAGTTCGTGAGCTGCCTCCATATATGTATAATACCCGTCTTTTTCACGCCGTTTCTTTTTTTTCCATGAACCCAGATGAACTTCGTAGATGGCAAGCGGAGAAGTGACGGGATCCGATTCGGCTCTTTTTTTCATCCAGACAGAGTCTGTCCAGGAAAAACCGCTGATATCTGTGGTAACGGAAGCTGTTCCGGGGCGGTATTCTGCACTGAATGCGTAGGGATCTGCCTTAAAGAGAGTGTTTCCTTCAGGAGTACGGATTGCAAATTTGTAAAGCTGTCCCTCTCCGAGACCGGGGATAAAGGTTTCAAATATACCGCCGTTTCCTGCCGGCTTCATGGGGTGGCTTTCTTCATTCCACTCATTGAAATCTCCGACCACACTGACGGAAGCGGCGTGAGGAGCCCATACGGCAAAATAGTAACCGGACTGATCCTGATATGTATAGGGATGTGCCCCCATTTTATTGTATATCTGGTAGTGTCGCCCTTCGCCAAACAGATACTGATCCAGTTCACTCATAACGCCCGGGGTATTCCCCTTAACGGTTTCTTTTCCGGATGATGATTTTGTTTTTCTGCTACCCTTCATATCATTTACCCCTCCGTTATTCTGAGGATAACAGCACGGTTACCCTCTAATGATATCTGAATTTTACCATTTTCGATATTAAAAATTTTATCTGACAGAAGATCCCTGCACTCTGTCTGTGTGGTGCTGACAGGAAGAGGAACCTGGACTGCGGCAGGTTCACTGTCGTTGTTGGCGGCTGTAATGATGGCATGTCCTTCTCCCAGGCGGGCAAAGGCATACTGCCTGTTGGTCAGAAGGAGTTCTTTGTACAGGCCTGTATGAAGCGCGCCGTTTTCAGCGTGAATCCGGCCGAGTGTGCGTATCAGGCGTGTCAGAGCGTTTTCCCGCGATTCCAGTCCGTCGGCCGGTATGGCAGGGCGAAGTGCAGAATCTGAGCATGAATCCCGCAGTCCTTCAATTCCCCATTCACTTCCGTAATATACGGAGGGAATTCCGGGAAGTGTGTATAGAAGCACATAGACCGGGAAAAGATGTTCTTTAAAATTCAGCTTGCTGGCGATGCGGTTTTCATCATGGTTGTCTACAAATGTGTAGAGTGAACGTCCTACGGCCTCCAGACGGCGCACGTTGTGAGCCAGCTCAAAGTAGTTATGATCATTGTGAGCAGAATATATGCTTTTGTGCATCTCGTAGTTTGTAACAGAATGGAGCATCTCCCGGTTGACCCATCTGGAATAATCGCCATGGATAACCTCTCCCATCAGCCAGAAATCGGGCTTTATTTCATCAGCCAGCTTTCGCAGCTCTGCCATAAAGGAAAAATCGAGGACATTGGCGCAGTCCAGCCGCAGTCCGTCAATGTCAAATGTGTTTGTCCAGAATGAAACTGTGTCAAGAAGATATCTGCGAACTTCAGGTTCATTAAGATTCAGGCAGGGCAGCTCTGTAATACCATGCCAGCAGTCATAACAGAAGGGATCGCCCATGGAATTGTGGCAGTCAAATCGGACATTCCGGTACCAGTTCCGGAACGGAGAGCTGCTTCCATTTCTGAGCAGATCCTGAAAGGCAAAAAATTCTCTTCCTGTATGGTTAAATACACTGTCAATCACAACACGTATTCCGTTTTCATGACAAAGTGCCGTAAACTGCCGGAAGTCTTCATTTGTCCCCAATCGCCTGTCTATCCGGTAAAAATCTCTTGTATCATATCCATGAGATGTGGATTCAAACAGCGGTCCGATGTAGACTGCGCTGATATTTAACTTTTTTATATGAGGGATCCAGGCAGATAATTCCTGAAATCTGTGGGATGCAGGAACTTCGGTGTCTGCCGGGGAAAAGTTGACAGTCGGGGCACCTGTCATTCCAAGGGGGTACATATGATAAAAAACGGCTTTTTCGTACCAGGTACTCATAAAGATATCCTCCTTATGGCCGTTTCCGCTCAGATTACAGTGTTTTTTGCTGTTCCGGCTCCTGGCTTTTGATGCGGCGCAGAAGAAACTGATACCGCAGCTGCGCTGCCTTCAGCTCATAGATATAGCAATCGATAAGAGTTGGATCAACTACCTGCTCAAAATGGTTGAGAGCGGTATCGATGCTTCCGATTGCCAGCTGAAGCTGGGCGAGAAGTTCCGGATCTGTCTGTTCTGGCGCTTTTTTCCGTGAAATGGAAGAAGGAACAGATAAACCGGAAGACCGGGCCGGTAAATTTGCGGATCGGCTTTTTTGATTCAGGCGGGTTCGCCTGACCGCTTCAGATGATTTCATATTAACCACTCCTGTCAGTTTGATTTTATCGTCAGTATGCACAGGAATGGAAAAATTATGCACAGGAAGCGGATTTGATAATTGGTTTCGGTTTGTTTTTATTCAATCTTCATCAGCTTCCGGAGCTCGGTGCCAAGCTGCATGAGGCGACGGGTTCCGTCAGCGATGGAAAGGTAGTAGTAATTGCATGTGCCTTCACGCCGGACAGAAATAAGGCCGGCTGTTTTGAGAATTTTCAGATGATGAGAGACAGCAGGACGGGACAGGCTCGTTTTCTCAGTGATTTGCCGGACATTCAGGCCATGCAGGCGGAGATTCTGTGCGGAGAAATCATCGCCGCAGTTTTTGCAGGCAGCATCCGTGAGGGCCTCAATGATGGTCAGTCTCATCTCATCGCCCAGAGCGATAAACAGGGGCATACACTCGTTAAATTGTTTTTTCAGCTGGGACTCATTGCAGTCATCCACGGTATCGCCTCCTTTGGTTTAAAAATTTAAACTAATAGTATTTTACCATTTTTTCAAAATGGCGTCAACGCGGGGAAACAGAGAGAAAACAGGAATTAATAGATAAAAATTATGAGCTATTTTTGTTGATTTTTTTTTAAATTAGGAGTTGACTTTTGGGGTAAAACTGTTCATAATAAAATAACATTTTAAATTCTTATCCGGCCATTTCTCGTGTCGGTTTCCGGAATAGGTTTCCGGTATTCTTTAATCTTTGATCTGATTTTTCTGATTTTATCCAACCGTTTATTTTCAGCAGAATTATTAGATTTTATGTGGAGTGTTTTTGTGTATTTGCGGAAAGGGGGTAATATAATCTTTTTGCTTCTTTTTGTGTATCTGCTTGGCTGTGCTCTGTGGGATTGGAGCAGGAGGCGTATTCCCAACTGGTGGACAGTTCTGTGGTGGATGGTGTTGGGGGTATGCTGTGTATGGAAGGGAGATATCTCTTTGCCGGCAGCGATTTTTACATATCTTACATCAGCGATTCTGCCGGCGGTAATTTTTTTCCCACTCTATATGGCCCGTATGACGGGGGCCGGCGATATTAAAATGCTTTCTGTGATTACCGGAGCGGCGGGAATCTGGGAAGGTTTCCATATTATCTTTTTCGGTTTGACGGCGGCAGCTGTCTGGTCTTTTATCTATATGGTGCGCAGGCACATTCTATTGAAACGTATCTATTATTTCCTGAGTTATATAAAAAGCCTGCGGGGAGCAGAGGAAATCCCTCCTTACTGCGGGAGAGGAGAGAGTGACAGAGAAATACAGATCTGCCTGGCTCCCTTTATCTTCGCAGGTTATTTACTGCGGTATGCAGTGGGAGGTGTCTTATGAGACGTATTCTGGCGATTTATGATGAAGATCCTGTCTATGCGGCCCGTTTTGCAGATGTGGTCAATGGAAAGGAAAAAATACCTTTTGAGGCAGTGGCGTTTTCTTCTGTGGAAAAACTTGACCGTTTTGCAGGAAAATATCCGGTGGAGCTGCTTCTTTTGGGAGAAGGAGCGGAAAACGGGGAGGCAGAACGGATTACTGCGACGCAGCGGGTTATTCTTACAGGGACAAAGAAAGTGCCGCAGGAAGGAAAGTATCCCTGTGTCTATAAGTTTCAGTCCGTGGATGCTATTTTACGGGAGATTATGGCTTTTTGCGGCGAGCAGACAGAAGCGTGTGTAGAGATATCGGCAGGGAAGGCAGCCAAAGTGATAGGAGTGTTTTCTCCGCTGGGAAGATGCCGGAAGACATCTCTGGCCATTGTGCTTGGAAAACTGATGGCGCAGGACTGCAGAACATTATACCTGAATCTTGAGGCAAACTCAGGCCTGTCTTTTCTGACAGGGACGGAGTATCATCGGGGGATGTCGGATCTTCTGTATTACTGGAAAATGGGAAATTATAACGGGATGCGATTAAGCAGTGCCGTATATTCGATGGGAGAACTGGATTATGTGCCGCCTGTGCGCTATCCGGAGGATCTGGAACAGGCAGGAGCAGAATCTCTGGCAGCGCTGATAGAGACAATTGCAAAGGAGAATGATTATGAAATTCTGGTAATAGATGCCGGAGATTTTCGCAGTGCGGTGCTTCCTGTTCTGGCGGTTTGTTCTGTTGTATATATGCCTGTGCTGGAGGATCGCGTATCAGCGGCAAAGCTGCAGGAATTTGAAATGTATCTTACTAAAACAGATAATGAAGTGCTGATGGAAAAAATCAAACGGCTGAAGCTTCCGGAGCCGGTTGGTTTTATGGGAAAGGATAATTATATTGATCAGCTTCTGTGGGGAGAACTGGGGGATTATGTCAGGCAGTTTCTGAGAGGGGGAAAAGCAGACTGCGGGGAGTGATGAGAAAGGGCGGGCGGGGCGGGAATTGCTTTGTATGGGGGGAAAGTGTACGGAGGCGGGAAGGAGGAAGGGGCGGGAAGGAGACAGGGGAGGACGGAGGGAAGCAGCAGTGAGCGGCGGCGTAGACAGAGCAAATAAAAGCGGAGGAGGTGCTGTGTGAGGAGAGAGGAGGCGCGTCAGCGAAAACGGAGAATCAGAGAACAGCTGGTCAGGCAGCTGGAGGGACGGATGCAGGTGGGGGACGATGAACTTTGGGACATGATTAATCAGGCGGTTCTCGAAGAAGGAGAACAAAATTATCTCCCTCTTCAGGATCGGATGAGTCTGGGAAAGGAATTGTTTGACTCTTTCCGCCGCCTGGATATTCTTCAGGAGCTGGTGGAGGATCCGAAGATTACAGAGATCATGGTAAATGGAACGGAGCCGATTTTTGTGGAGAAAGCGGGGGAGATCAGCCAGCTGGACAGGCAGTTTGATTCTGTGGAACAGCTGGAAGATCTGATTCAGCAGATTGTAAGTCGGGTTAACCGGACAGTTAATCTGTCTTCTCCCATTGCTGATGCGCGCCTGGAAGACGGCTCAAGGGTACATGTTGTACTGGCGCCGATTGCGATTAACGGCCCTGCACTGACCATACGGAAGTTTCCGGAGCCGATTACAATGGAGCGGCTGGTAAAACTGGGAAGTATCAGCGAAGAGGCAGCAGGATTTTTGAAGGAAGCGGTGGCTGCGGGATACAATATTTTTATCAGCGGCGGAACCGGTTCGGGAAAAACCACATTTCTCAATGCGCTGTCTGCTTATATACCCAGGGAAGAGCGGATTGTGACAATTGAGGATTCTGCTGAGCTTCAGATCCGTCATGTACCGAATCTTGTGCGTCTGGAGACGAGAGACGACAACCGGGACGGCTCAACAGAGATATCCATGCGGGATCTCATCCGTGCCAGTCTCAGGATGCGTCCTGACCGCATAATCGTGGGAGAGGTAAGGGGAGGAGAAGCGCTGGAGATGCTTCAGGCCATGAATACAGGGCATGATGGCTCTCTGTCTACCGGACATGGAAACAGCGCACATGATATGCTGATCCGTTTGGAGACGATGGTGCTGATGGCGGCAGATCTTCCGCTTGCGGCAGTTCGCAGTCAGATTGTATCGGCACTGGATTTAATGGTTCATGTAGGGCGTATGCGGGATAAGAGCAGAAAGGTATTGGAAATTTCGGAGGTGTTGGGAGTTGAGGAGGGAGAAATCAGGCTGGCTCCCATCTATCAGTTCAGGGAGAATGCTGTTCAGAAAAATAATGGTATTGTGGAAGGGAGGCTTTGGAAGGTCGGAGAGATCAGGCACAGGGAAAAGTTCTGTGCCCGGGGAATTGCTCTGTGATTACACGAAGTATGCGCTGTCTTTAGGGGAATGGGCACGGTATATTCTGGAGGGAGCTGCCGCCTGTGCTCTGACAGCGTATGTGTTTTACCGCTCGAAGACGGTATTTCTGCTTTTTCTCCCGGCGGCACTGATAAGGCCGGTTTTAATGAAAAGAAAGTTACTCAGGTTCCGTCAGGAGGAACTCAGAAGAGAGTTTAAGGAAGCAATTCTCATTCTGGCTTCTGCACTGTCGGCAGGCTATTCCATTGAAAATGCTTTTTCAGTCAGTCAGAGAGATCTGGAGGAGCTGTATGGGAGAGATGCCATGATCACAAAAGAATTTTCCTATATTTCGGAGCAGATTAAAATGAATCGGACGGTGGAAGAGCTGTTTGCCTCTTTTGCGGCAAGAAGCGGACTGGAAGAGATCAGGAATTTTTCTGTGATTTTTGGAGTTTCAAAAAGAAGTCGGGGAGAACTGGTTTCAGTTGTGAATCACGTGACACATATTATTTCTGACCGGATACAGGTGCAGGAAGAGATTATGGTTATGACGGCTGAGAAACAGTTTGAGCAGAAGGTAATGAATATAATGCCATTTTTTATTGTGCTGTATGTGGATTTATCTTCTCCGGGATTTTTTTCTCAGATGTATGAAACACTGGCAGGCCGGATCATTATGACGTGCTGTCTGGTCGTGTATCTCACAGCCTGTCTGCTGTCTGCCCGGATTTTGAAAATAGAAGTGTGAAAGAACAGGCGGAGGCTGTGGCGGGAAGGAGGGGGCGGGGCGGAGGTGTTTTGCATGGTGGATAAACGGCAGATGCTATGTCTTGTTTTGGGGATAATAGCGGCAGTATCCGGATTTTTTGTGGATAATACAGACGGAGAACTTACGGATGGAAGGAAACTTGAGCGGGGGTTTTATGGAGAGGGGGAAAGAAAGAAGGAAATCTGGGTGTCCGGATTGTCTGAGAAGGAGACGCGGATAGAGATAGAGCTTGGAGACAGGAATTTCGATGCGGCGGCAGCTGAGCGAAGTTTTGAAGCTGCTGCCGGCCGGCTGGGGGAAATGCTTCCCGGGGAGAATCTGTCCCTGAAAGAAGTAAGAAAAAATCTGCTTATGCCTGTATGGCTGGAGGAGTATGGCATATCAGTTTCATGGGAGTCTGAAAACCCGCAGGTAATAGGAACAGATGGGACTGTTTTTGGGGAAGACTGTCCGGAAGAGGGAGAAGAAATTATTGTAAAGGCTGAAATGATGGCAGGGGAATATACCAGAGAGCTCAGCTGGAGCATAATGGTTTTTCCGCCGGATTATACGGAGGACGAAAAACGGCGGCAGGAGTTCCGGCAGCTTCTCTGCCGGATGGATGAGGAGCAGCAGACATCAGAACAGTTTGTTCTCCCGGATGAGTATGAAGGAAGAAAGCTTTCTTACCGGGTAAGGAGGGGGCGTGAATATCTTATTTTTCCGGTTCTAGGTGCAGCTGCAGCTGTATTGATCCCATTTCGTGACCGTCAGAAAGAAAAGGAAAGAAAACGGGAGAGGGAGAGACGTATGATGCTGGATTACCCTCAGATTGTATCTAAGCTGGCAGTATTTTACGGTGCCGGACTGCCTGTTCGGCGTGCCTGGGAAAAAATAGTCAGGGATTATGAAGAAAAGGGGGCAAAGTGTGAAGCATATGCGGAAATGGCCAGGACGTATCACATGATGGAGCGGGGGACACCGGAACTTCAGGCATATGCAGAGTTTGGAAACAGGTGCCACTGCAGGGCCTATAGAAAACTGGCGGGTATTCTTGAGCAGAACGTAAGGAATGGTTCGGGGGAGCTTCGAAAAGCTCTGGAAACAGAACTGGAATCTGCCTTTGAAGAACAGAAAGCGGCTGCGCGCAAAATGGGAGAGGAGGCTTCAACAAAACTTCTGGTGCCGCTTTTTCTGATGCTGCTTATTGTGATGATTATAGTAACAGTTCCTGCATTCCTTTCTTTTGGGGTTGGATGACAGGTTTGACGGGGACCAGAGAAAATACGGGAGGTGTCAGAATGAAGGTTTCAATGAATTATCTGTGCAGAAATATTGTGTCGTTCTTCAGGGAGGAGGATGGTGTCGGGGTAATCGAAATCGTGCTGATTCTGGTGGTGTTAATAGGTCTGGTAATCATTTTTAAAAAGCAGATAAATGAGCTTTTGGAAAATGTATTTAAACAGATTAACAGCAAGTCAAAGGAGGTGTATTAAGAAGCCGGTATGAGCGGAGGAATAACAGTATTTTTAAGTCTCATACTGACATGTATCTGTGCGCTGACCGCCGGGCTGTTTGAGTCGGCCCGGCTGGCCGGCTGCGGCTGGTATATGCAGCTTGCACTGGACTCAGCAGTTGATTCTCTTATGAGCTGTTATCATCAGGATGTGTGGGAAAAATACAGGATTTTTGTTCTGGAATGCAGTGATCAGGAGCTTCTGGAGGCAGAGCTCAGGCCATATTTTCAGTCATATATGGATGCAGCGCCTTTTTATTCCTCAGATAATACGGTTCCTGAGGTAAAGAGCACATCACTGATTACAGAGGGAGAGGGCAGATATTTTGAAAAACAGGTACTGGATTATATGAAACTGGGGATTTGGAACACTGAAACAGACCCTTCTGTGATTGCTGAAACGGCAGGCGATTTTCTGGAGGCGGAGAGTTTTCAGGGAGTAGCGGAAATATGCCAGAGCGGCGGAAGAGAGGTGCTTGGGCTGGAAGAAACAGCTGCCGGGATAGGGGCATGTCTGGAGCGACAGGAAAAATATCTGGAATCTGCAGAGAGTGCGCTGGCGGATGGAGATGGAGGAACATTTTTCCGGGAGGCAAACCGCCTGATAGAAGAGATAAAAAGAATTCCCGCTCTGACGGACGAATATGACAGACAGGCAGCACTGCTGGAGAAGGAGATGGAGCGGGCACAGACAAGGTTCAGTGAGGAGAGCCGGAATCTGAAGGCCGATTCGGCAGCATTGCTTACAGAGGAAATGGACTGTTACTACTCATATATCTCGGCGGATGGCGAGAGACGCCAGGAAATTCTTAAAGCAAAAGAAGAGGCCGCAGAAAACGAAAAAGTTATTGAACGGGCAATCCGAAGGGCAGAAGAGATACAGGAATATATAGACAGCCGGGAGGATGAGGAGGACGAAGATGAAGAGGATGAAGCTGCTTTGTGGAGGCCGGTTCTGGATATTACCAGACTTTTCAGGCATAATAAGGAATTTCGCAGTCAGGGAATCAAAGACAGAGAGAAAACAGGAGTACTGGAAGGCCTGAGTCGTCTGGCCGGAACGGATCTGCTCTCTGTCTGTGTTCCGAATGGAACAGATATTTCTGACGCAATTGTAAGAAATGAGGATTTTCCATCGCGTATATCCATGGGAGACGATAACGGAATATTTCCGGCGGAAAATCTGCTGGAGAGCGGTATAAACCGTGTCCTTTTTAATGAATATGCCGCGCATTATTTTACGCGTTTCGGAATGGAAACAGACGCCGTGTTCTGTTATGAGCAGGAATATCTGCTCTGCGGTATGAATTCGGATCGGGATAATCTGAAAAATGTTGTAAACCGGCTGATTGCAGTAAGAGAAGCGATGAATCTGATGGTGCTTCTGACAGATGCACAGAAACGTGAGGAGGCCAGAATTCTTGCACTTGCCATTACGGGAGCAGCAGGATTTTCCCCGCTTTCCTCGGTTGTTGCCTTTTTTATAATGACAGTGTGGGCATTTGCCGAAGCAGTCGAGGATGTGAGAACACTTTTAGACGGAGGAAAAGTACCGCTCATAAAGAGAGCAGATGAATGGAAAATATCTCTTGCTTCTCTTGCAGAGACAGGTGCTGGAGTATGGGACAGAGAAAAAGACAGAAACAGCCCGGGACGGGGGATGGATTATCAGCAATGGCTGAAGGCTTTTTTTCTGATTACTCCCAAAAATCAGCTCTGTTACCGTATGATGGATATGATACAGAAAAATATTTCTGTCAGCCAGAAAGGGTTTAAAATGAATAATTGTCTGTTCCGGGTTGAGGCGGAAGTTACAGGAGGAGGAGCTTTTATTCCGGTAAATCGGGAGGCCCGAAAAGAATATTGAGCGGCGGTTGCGAAAAAAGAAGTCTTTATACTGAGATCCGGTCCGGGGAGGCGGATGGGAGCGTCTTTTTCAACAAAAAAATATGTGCCTCTCCAAGTACGTGATAAAAGCCGGTTCCGGCGCAGAGCCGGAACAGTCATGAATGAAAAATGAAAAAGGCGCTGCCCTCTGTCTCTCCGGAAAATGGATTGCGTGTGGCTACGGAAGCTGTGAAAGGAGTGAATTGTGCAGAAAAATATGAATGCAAGCCTGACAGTAGAGGCCGCCATGAGTCTTACGCTGTTTTTCTTTGCTGTAGTTCTCCTGTCTGTTCCTATGGAAATTCTGAGCATACAGAGAAAAGTGCAGATGGTTCTGGAAGAAACGGCCAGAGATTTAAGCTGGCAGGCGTATATACCATACAGATTGTCCCAGGGAGATGATTCTCTTAATACGGATGAAGGGACGGAGATTCTGACAGGGGCTTTGCTGCCTTTTTATCTGAGAGATCGGATTAAAAAGGTGGTCGGGAACAAGGCAGAAGAGATAAGCTGTGTGGGGAGTTCTGTCTCAGAAGATGGAGAAATAATTGATTTGAGAGCGTCTTACACAATTAATTTTCCATTTTTTTCTGTTTTTTCTCCCGGAGAGATCAGGATGCTTTCCCGGAGCAGGAGGAGAGGATGGGTTGGTGTGGAAGCAGGATATTTTTCAGGCAGAGCCGGGGGGACGGAAGATGAAACGATTGTTTATGTGGGTGCGGGGGGAACCCGTTATCATATATCGGCGAACTGCCATTACATATCAAATCAGATTACGGCTGTAGCTTATGAGGATGTATCCGGTCAGAGAAATTCGGAAGGAAAGCGGTATACAGCCTGCCGTATCTGTGGCTTTTCTGCCCGGAAAGGACAGCCTGTATATGTTTTGCCGGGAGGAGAGCATTATCACAGCCGCCAGGATTGTTCTTCACTGGCATATTATGTGAGAGCCGTTCCGCTTTCATCCGTTGAATATCTGGGGGCATGTTCATATTGCGGAGGAGGTTTATGAGCGGAGAAAAATGGATATTTACATGTTTTTTGGCGGCGGCTGCCTGGCAGGATTTAAAAGAAAGACGGGTGTCTGCAGGGCTTCTGGCTGCCGGCTGTGCGGCGGGAGCGGCGCTGCAGGTGCTCCGATGGCTGAAAATACCCTGGCTTCCCGGTTTTGCCTGTCAGGGAGCAGAAGGTCTGCCGGCTGCGCTTCTGTTGTTTGTGCCGGGAGTAATTCTGTTATTTATTTCCAGGACAACAAAAGGAGGAGTGGGGGCAGGAGACGGCTTCTTTTTTCTGATGGCAGCGTTTTATCTGGAGGGAGAGGAAATGGCATTGCTGTTATCGGGCGGATTGTTTTTCTGCAGTATTTGCAGTCTGGCAATTATGCTGTGGGGTAAAATAAACGGGGTGGATGTAAGAAAAAAGCGGCTGCCGTTTCTGACGTTTCTCCTTCCGGTCTGGGCGGTGCTGATTTTTATGTTTTCGGGAAAACAGCAGTAAAGGTGCCGGATTGGGGGGGCGAATATGAAAATGAAAAGAGAGGTCTGGCTGGAGGCAAGTTATACGGTGGAAGCATCTCTGGTAATGGCAGTTGCCGTTTTTTTTCTGGCGGCGCTTCTTACCGGGATATTTGAGGTGCATAGCCGTGTGGCAGGCCAGTTTGTTTTGCAGGAGACATTAGAGCGCTGTGTGTCATGGGAAGGGGAAATTCCGGGAAAAGAAGAACAGGTATCAGATGCGTTTAAAGATGATCAGCTCAGCCGTCTCAGGAGTTTTTTCTGGTGTGGGAAAGCGGGCATGGATATAAAGGAGAGCGCGGATGGGTTTGAGGGATGGGTTGATACGGGAACAGAGACAGAAATTCATGTAAAAAAATATGATCCTGAAGGAAAGCTGCGGCTTTTCAGGGCATTCGGAATATGAGACGGGAGGACAATGTGACAGTCGGTTATATCAGGGAAATAAACCGTAATTACATGATAATAGATGCGCCTGAAGAAATTAATGAGTATGAATGTATTATGCTTGAGGAAAACAGAATTGACGGACTTCTGAGATTTCGTCTGAGACAGCTTGAGGAAAAAAGAGAGTTCTGCTATGAAATAACGTCAAAACAGCCCATATCAAGAATTCTGGAAAAAAGAAAAATAACAGGCGGGGAAATACGCCGCCTGCTGACTGAAATAGCAGCGCTGCTCGGCAGAATTGAGGATTACCTTCTCCGGGAGGAGGCGCTTTTACTGGAGCCGGAGTATGTTTATCTGGAACCGGATGACTTTTCTGTAAGTCTGTGTATGCTGCCGGGACACTGCTGCGATTTTACTGCAGCGTTATCACATTTTTTGAAATATATTCTGGAGCGGACAGACCATTCGGATCAGGAGGCAGTTGTTCTGGCATATAACTTATATCAGACCAGTCTGAAGGAAAATTATGGGATGGGTGATCTGATGCGTCATCTGTCGGACAGGGAGGATTTTGTGTTTGGCGGGAAAGGGACAGCTTTTCCCGGAAAGAGGCAGCCTGTTTTGGATGAAAGTCGGGAATTGAGGGAGCCGCCCGAAAGTGATTCAAAAAATGAACATATTGTATTAAAAAATGAAGCCCCTGATAAAAAAAGAGAGAGTTTTACATCGGAAAAAATATCGGCGTTAAATTGGGGAAATGAACAAAAGGGAAAAAAGAACGGATGGGCAATACGAACAATGTGCAGTTCTGCCGTGTCCGCCTGCAGCGGCATTCTGTTCTGGTATATGACCGGAAATTTTTTTCCGGAGACAATATGCGCAGTAATTATTGTATTCCTTCTGTCTTTGTACATAACGGGAATTAAGAAAAGAAATCAAAATACATATTATGAAGAAAAAATGGAAAAATGCCAGGAATCGGTCTGGGAAATACGGCCGGTAACGGAAGAAGAGTTTCAGAACAGAATAAGCCAGGAAAAAAATAAGGAAATGGATTTGGCAAGAGAAGAAGGGACAGCACTGCTTGCTGAAGCGGGAATAGTGACCGTGCCAGCTGTTCTGAAGCCGATGGAAAGCGGAGAGGAAAATATTGAAATATCTTACGTACCGTTTATAATTGGAAAGAGCAGAGATCTTGCAGACTGGTGTCTGAAGAAGCCGACAGTCAGCCGGCTGCATGTTCGTGTAGACAGGCGTGAAAATGTATATATAATCACAGATTTGAATTCTACAAACGGTACGGCGGTAAATGGTTACTTGCTTCAGGCAAATGAAACTGTCAGTGTAAAAAACGGAGATATCATTTATCTTGCTGATGCGGGGTTTACATTTTATGAAGGAACGGATCGTTTTGCTTTTTCAGACTCAGGATATTCCCGTGTTACAAAAGCAGACATAAACAGACAGGATTTTTCTGAAAATTTCAATATGTGACAAAAAACGCTAAATTGATGTAAGGATTTTTTACTGTACATCAATTTGGCGTTTTTGCAAAAATTCATAGAAGTGAAGCTTTTGCTGTGCTATAATAAGAACAAGCCGAGCAGGAAAAACGCATAAATATTAGCGGCTGGCCAGATAATACAGGACAGAACTTGCGGTTGTCTGCTCTGTCTGAAGGATATTTAAAAATGCGCGAACACAAAAGAACGGCCTATGTCAATGGAGCCATAATTATTATAAATATTGTTTATTTTCTTTATCTTGAACTGGCAGGATCATCGACAGATACACTTTTTATGCTGAAAAAAGGTGCTATGTATGTTCCGCTTATTGTTGACGGCGGGCAGTATTATAGACTTCTGACGTGTATTTTTATGCATTTTGGTATACAGCATCTTATTAACAATATACTGGTGCTGTTTATTTTGGGAGATAACCTTGAGAGAGCTTTGGGACGGGTAAAATACCTCGTTTTTTACCTGCTCTGCGGCGTGGGTGCCAACGTGTTTTCCATGATTGTCGAGATGGCGACGCCAGGACGCTGGGCTGTATCGGCGGGGGCCTCCGGGGCTATTTTCGGTGTTGTCGGGGGACTTATTTATATAGTGGGAGTAAACCGGGGAAGGCTGGAAGATCTGACCAGCCGGCAATTAATACTGCTTGCGGTAGTTACGCTTTACCATGGTTTCACGAGCACAGGTGTGGGGAATGCCGCGCATGTGGGCGGCCTTGTAATCGGTATTTTTCTGGGCATGGTATTTTACAGAAAGCCCGGCAAAAATAAAAAAGATATCTACGGATATGAGTGAGAAGGAGTGATAGGCATGGTAGATAGGGAGTGTATTTTCTGCAAAATTGCTGCCGGAGAAATTCCTGCAGCCACTGTATATGAGGATGAGGATTTCAGGGTTATCCTGGATCTTGGTCCGGCCACACGGGGGCATGCACTGATACTGCCAAAGGAGCATTTTAAGGATTTGTGTGAACTTGATGAAAAGGTAGCTGCCCGGGTGCTGCCGCTGGCAGGCAAAGTCGGAGTGGCAATGAAAAAGGCGCTGGGATGTTCAGGATTCAACGTGGTGCAGAACAATGGTGCTTCTGCCGGGCAGACAGTTTTTCATTTTCACGTACATATTATTCCAAGATATGAAGACGGACCTGCAATCGTAACATGGGATCCGGGCAAGGCAGATTCGCAGGAGCTGGCGGAAATAAGCAGCCTCATCCGCAGTGAGATGTCCCTGTAGGTGGATATCATGCAGCAGGATGAGACAAGGCTATTGCAGGAGCTGTATGAGGAGTATCTCGTTCCGCTGAAAAAGGTTGCAGTTAAAATAGGGATTGAAACAGACGATATAGAAGATCTGGTGCAGGAAACTTTTATCGAGTTTTACGTCAGATATCCGCTGAATCTTCCGCCCAGGGTTAAGACGGTAATGTTAAACCGTATTCTCAGGAGCAGATGGATTGACGGAAAGAGAAAACTGCGGCGCCGTGAGGTGCTTAGAATTGATGATCCGGACGATGAACAGCCAATAACGAAAGCGCTTCTGGACAATGATGATCTTTTGGGACTTCTGGATCAGGAGGTTCAGGAAAAGGAACTGTATCATGCCATAAGGGAATGTATCAGGAAGATGAAGCAGGATTGGCGTGATGTTATCATTCTTCGGATTATTGAAGGATTGTCTACAGAGGAAACCTGCAAAGTGCTGGGGATTTCCGATACAGTGTGTCGTACCAGATTATCCAGAGCCAAAAAAGATTTGCGCAGGAGACTTGAAAGAATGAAATTCTTTGATGATTAATCTCAGACTAAGTGGGGCAAATCTTTCGGCTCCGGAAAAATGCACTTTATATCAGGCATTGTCCATGCAGTCATGTATGAGACCCATGATGGTCGACACGGCGTTGTTTAAATGACTTTCAGCCATTTTATCAATGTAGCTCTGACGGTTTGCGTAAGTTTCATGGATTGCGTGGCTGAGAGTGTCAGATGTGAGCACCTCTTCTTCCAGTACGACGCTGAAGCCCTGGTTGGAGAATGAATTGGCGTTCAGGATCTGATCGCCCCGGCTGGCTGCAGCGGAAAGCGGAATCAGGATATTCGGTTTGCGCAGTGCAAGAATTTCACAGATAGAGTTTGCGCCTGCGCGGGAGATAACAAGATCTGCTGCGGCAAAGAGATGACGCAGGGGTTTGTCAACATACTCATACTGTACATATCCCTTTGTTCCAATCAATGTTTCATCCAGATTGCCTTTACCGCAGATATGTACAATCTGGAATGTTTTCAGGAGTTCGGGAAGGATGCCGCGGACTGCCTGGTTAACTGTAACGGAGCCGAGACTGCCCCCGATGACAAGAATAACGGGACGTTCGGAGCTCAGATGGGCGTACTGCAGGCCGGCTAAACGGTCGCCCCTGAGAAGTTCTTCACGAATGGGAGAACCTGTCAGAACAGCTTTTTCTTCCGGGAGATATTTTAAAGTTTCCGGAAAATTACAGCAGACTTTTTCAGCGGCTGGGATACAGATTTTGTTTGCCAGACCGGGAGTCATATCAGACTCATGTATAATAATTGGAATTTTATAGTGCTTGGCAGCCAGAACAACTGGTACGGCAACGAAGCCACCCTTGGAAAATACGACATCAGGTTTATATTTTTTTATCAATTTTCGTGCCTCCGCATAGCCTTTGAGGACACGCAGCGGATCGGAAAAGTTTTTCAGGTCAAAATAGCGGCGGAGTTTTCCGGAGGAAATTCCGTCGTAGGGAATGCCGGCACCTTCGATCAGCCGGCGTTCGATACCATTATAGGAGCCGATGTAGTGGATTTCGAAATCTTCCTTTTGAAGTGCAGGAAGAAGGGCGAGATTGGGTGTGACATGGCCGGCAGTTCCGCCTCCGGTCAGGATGATTTTTTTCATAAAAGTTCCCTCCAAAAAGAGTAAGTAACGGATACAAATTTTGTGCCCGCCATTCTGCAAAGTGGACTGGCGCAGAGCAGGGGAACACCTCAGGGAGGCAATTTGTACGCACTGGATATATTTAGTATACTAAACAGAAATTATAAAAAGTCAACCCCAAAGTCTTTGTTAAAACTGCAAACAGGCGGTGCCTGGTGGATACAGCTTCGGGAAGTGTACCATTTAAGGAAATTTTGATATGAGACTGACAGGAGGGCCGGAACAGGAGGGAAAAAGTGGAAAAGGCTCACGGCGAACAGGGAAGAGAAGATAAAATTGAGAAGCTAATAAAAGAGTCATTTGGAGTTGATGACGAGACGCTGCTTCATGATTTTTTGCGTGCTCAGATAGAAGTAAAAGACAGTCAGGTTCCACCGGAACCGGAAAATGGTTTCCAGATGCTGCTCGAAAAAATAGAGAGCAGGGGTCTTAAGGCATGTGAAGCGGACAGGTATGAAGATACTGCGGCCTGTGAGGAGCCAAAAAGCCGGCGCCGTCTTAAACCTATGCTGAAAGTTGCACTGGCGGCGGCAGTTATAGCTGTTATGATGATGGCCATGGGTATAAGTGCAGGAGCGAGGAGAAGTTACAGTTATACGGTAAGGCAGAGAGACAGTATCAGGAATGATCTAGTGCTTAGTAATGTGGATGTAATTTTAACGGAAGATCCATTGAATAATGCTTATAATCAGATATGGAAAGAAACAGGTATTAATGTTCTTAAATTGGCATATATTCCGGCGGAAATGGAGTATATAAAAACAGAAATAGAGAAAACCAATGCAGTCGTATATTTTAATTATAAAGGAAAAAAGTTTAAAGTTGTTCAACAAATTTCTAGGACAGGGGCCTCGGCTAATATTATTTCCGATCGAAAAAAAATAACACAGGTGTATAATACTTGGCTAAAAAAAGATATTGTGATAGAAAAAGGAGTAACAGATGAAGGAGAAATAGAGTATAGCTCCTATATTATAAATAAAGATACATATTATCAATTGTCAGGAATTATAGACGGAAAAGAGTTTGAGAAAATAGTTCAAGATGTTTACTTAGAAAATTAGGGGAGATGTTTATGAGAAGAAAATGGAAAATTATGATAAGCATAATTTTAATGGTGGTACTTAATGTTATTCCTGCACAAGCAGATATAGATTCTTATTATGGTGTTCCAATTGAAAAAGCAGATTATGAAATTACGCAGTATATATCGGATAGTGTAGCTATAGCTAAATCAATTGGTCAGGAGAGAGGAAGTGTTATAGATACAGCAATAGCGCAAATTACTAATTTGGGTGGTGGAGATGTTGATGTTGTATTAATAACCACTGCTCATGTCGAGTGCGAAGAAATTAAAAACCTTGCTATTCTTGAGCGGCAAGAAGGCAATTCTTGGAAAGAAATTTCACGTTATGAATTTACAGCATTGAAGGAAGATTTTCCCACAGAGGATCTATCTGGAATGACTAATGAATTCACAATTGAAAATTTAGATACGGATTATTATTATCGAATTAGAGGAGTTCATTGTGTTTGGGCGGAGGGAAAATCTCAGATATTTGTTACCCTTACCCCTGGCGTATTGGTAACAGAATATGAATACTAATAACTGTAGTAAAAGTTTATTCCTTGAACAATCTAGAGAGTAAAAAAATGAGAGAAGAATACTAATTACAGCCTTTTCTTCACGTACTCGCTGAGTTTATTATTTAGAAAAAGACCCTCAATTATGGATTTTAATTCATAGCTGGGGGTCTTTTTTCTCTTACCCCTTATTCACAGAAGCTTTATATTCCTTCAGGGCTCTTGCGAGCTGGTCCGGGCAGGATGTAGGGCGGAATCCGCAGTTGATGCCTTCGGTACGGGCGATTACCTCGTCAATATCCATGCCCTCTACGAGACGGGCAACGCCCTGTGTGTTTCCGGAGCATCCTCCCGTAAATTTTACGTTCTTTAATTTGTTGTCTTCTACTTCAAAGCTGATTTCACGGGAACAGACTCCCTGTGTCTTATATTTCATAGAGCAATCCCTCCGATTGATTAATGATTGAAACTGATTATAGCTTTATTTTAAAGCAGTTGTCAAGTTCCTGCAAATAAATTATAATAGGAGCACTTGGAAATGGCCGATAAAGCCGGTTCTAATACATATTTCAAAAGTGTTCAAGTCAAATAAATAATCAACAGAAAAGGAGAGTGCCATATGCTGGGAATAATAGGAGCAATGGATGAAGAAGTTGCCAAAATCAAGGAAGCGATGACGGATGTGTCAGTTACAACGGTGGCCGGGATGGATTTTTACCAGGGAAAGCTTGGCGGTAAGGATACCGTAGTTGTACGTTCCGGAATCGGAAAGGTAAATGCAGGGATGTGCAGCCAGATTCTGGCGGATAGATTTGGAATTACAGCCATCATTAATACGGGAATTGCAGGCTCTCTGCGTCCGGAAATAAATATCGGGGATGTTGTGCTTTCTGAAGATGCCGTGCAGCATGATATGGATGCCAGCGGTTTCGGGTATCGGATTGGTCAGATTCCGAGAGTGGATACATTTTCCTTTAAAGCGGATGAGAAGCTTATCAGTCTGGCGCTGGAATGCAATAAAAAGGTTAATCCGGATATTCAGGCATTTACAGGCCGCGTGGTAAGCGGTGATCAGTTTATTTCGGACAAAGCAAAAAAGGAATGGCTGATTGAACAGTTTGGAGGAAGCTGTACGGAAATGGAGGGAGCGGCCATTGCTCAGGCTGCATACATGAACGGAATTCCCTATCTGGTTATCAGGGCAATCTCTGATAAGGCAGATGACAGTGCCGGTATGGATTATGCAGTTTTTGAGGAGCAGGCAATCCGCCACTCAGTAAATCTTTTACTGGAGATGGCTTCCCGGTACGAGGCGTAAGGCGGAGAAAAGCTTTAATAAAACGGAACATGAAGTATCTGAAGCCGTTCTGCCAGCGGCTTTACATGAACCTGAAAATCGAATCAGGGCATAATTTGACGAACGATTTTCCCCTTTCTCATCTTCCCAAAGCCGTTTCTGGTGGCTATAATAAAAGCCATCCGGAACAGCGGCTGTGCAGCGCAGATATACCGGGCGGACAGGCCCGGCAGGCGTAGAGCGGAAGCCGGAATAAATCCGGAGAGAAAGGGGAGCTTTTTTATGCTGGAATTCTTACAAACAGGAAAAGCATTGTCCGTTCTTGCTGCGATCGGAATTATCGGATTTGTCAGCAAACTGATTACACGGAGCCTCTACAAAAGATTACTGAAAGATTCGGAAAACATGGCGATGACCAGGAACAAAAACCTGAAGATACTGAAACAAAAGCTGGAAAATACATATCGTCTTAACCAGAACATTGTAAATACTGAGGCTTACCTGGACAAGCTGATGTATGGATTTCGTTTTATGCATTTTTCTCTGGATACGTGGAACAATCTGTCTCTCCAGATGATACTTCTGGGGCTTCTGGCCGGCGGAACAGGTTCATTTCTGTCGTACTGGTATCGTCTGGATTCGTATTATATTGTGCTGTATGCTTCTGTGGGTGCGCTTATGGGACTGTTCCTGGCTTTTGTGGACAGCAGCTTTAATATTACGCAGAAGCAGCAGAAACTTGAGACAGTTCTCCTGGAATATGTGGACAATTCGGTGTTTGTTCGTGCGGCGCGGGAAAATGCGGGACGTGATAATTCGGCTCGTGACAATCAGATGGTTCAGGACAGGGAGCGCCTTGTACGGGAAAATGGTCTGAAGGATGGAATTGTTCAGGAAGATGAAGCGCATCGTTCCGTTGTGCGTCCGCTTCATGGGCGGAATTCAAAAGCTGAGGAGCTGCTGAGAACTGTCAGGAATATGAAAGATGAGGATGAGACGGCTTCCTCTCTGGGAGGAGAGCTGTCGGCTCGTCAGGGGACGGAGCGGCTGAAAGGAGAGCGGGGAAAAACACTGCGCGCATCGGAGCGGTCTGCGGCCAAGGGAGGCCCGGATGAGGAGCGCCGCAGGGATGGTCGGGAAAAAGACAGTCAGATGCAGCGGGATATAGATTATCTGAAGCAAAGTCTTGATCAGATTGCGGCCAGCCGTGATAAATCCCGGACTGATAAGGACTGGACAAAAAATCTGAGCAGTGAGGAGGCCAAGCTTCTTGGAGAGATTATGAGAGAGTATTTTTCCGGTTCATAAAAAGATCTGGCATCCAGGGCAGGAAAATCGTTGATAATTGGTCTCCGGATTGCTATAATAATATAGACAAGTTTTTATCAATGTTGGGGAAGCTGCCGGAGCGCAGCCCCATGTGAGGGAAAAGGAGACGAAAAGAATGGGAAGAGATGTGATCTTTGATTGTTCAAAAGCAGCTGATTTTATTCGTCAGGAGGAGTTTGATTATATAAAAACGAGTGTTCTTGCCGCCAGAGATACACTGGTTGGAAAAAGCGGGGCAGGCAATGATTATCTTGGATGGATTGATCTTCCGGTGGATTATGATAAGGAAGAGTTCGCCCGTATTAAAGAAGCGGCGGCGAAAATCCAGAAAGATTCGGATGTCCTTCTTGTAATCGGCATTGGCGGTTCCTATCTGGGAGCCAGAGCGGCGATAGAGTTCTTATCCCACAGCTTTTATAATAATCTGCCGAAGAGCAGGCGGACTACTCCCGAAATTTATTTTGTGGGAAACAGTATCAGCAGTAAATATATCAAGGATCTGACAGATCTTTTAGAGGGAAAGGATTTCTCTATTAATATTATTTCCAAATCCGGCACGACGACGGAACCGGCTATTGCTTTCCGTGTGTTCAAGAAATTGCTGGAGGAGAAATACGGAGCCGAGGAAGCTAAAAAGCGTATTTATGCCACAACGGATAAGGCAAAGGGTGCTCTCAAAAATCTGGCAAATGAGGAAGGATATGAGTCCTTTGTTGTGCCGGATGATGTAGGCGGACGTTATTCTGTACTTACAGCGGTAGGTCTGCTTCCCATTGCAGTCAGCGGAGCAGATATTGATCAGCTGATGGCAGGTGCGGCATACGGCAGAGAGAAAGCACTCAATGCAGCTTTTGAGGATAACGCAGCACTGCTTTATGCAGCGGCACGCAATATTCTCTACCGTAAGGGAAAAAGTGTGGAGATTGTGGCAAATTATGAGCCGAGTCTTCACTATGTATCAGAATGGTGGAAGCAGCTTTATGGTGAGAGTGAAGGAAAGGATCAGAAGGGAATCTATCCGGCTTCCGTTGATCTCACGACGGATCTTCACTCCATGGGACAGTTTATTCAGGATGGCTCCAGAATTATGTTTGAAACCGTTATGGAGGTAGAAGAATCTCCGGCGGAAATAGTGCTGGAAAAAGAAGCTGTTGATACAGACGGAATGAATTATCTGGCAGGAAAGACCGTAGATTTCGTGAACAAGAGCGCGATGAACGGAACGATTCTGGCACATACGGATGGCAATGTGCCCAACTTCCTGGTAAAGATTCCGGGCATGGATGCATACAGCCTCGGCCAGCTGTTCTACTTCTTTGAGTTTGCCTGCGGAGTCAGCGGATATCTTATGGGAGTTAATCCGTTTAATCAGCCGGGAGTAGAGAGTTATAAGAAAAATATGTTTGCGCTGCTTGGAAAGCCCGGGTTTGAAAAAGAGAGAGAAGAGCTTTTAAAGCGCCTTTAAATAAATTTTTTGAAAATGACAGATATTGATATGCAGCGACAGGCTGCAGAAAATTGTTCAGGAAAATGCCGCACAGATACCCGTGCGGCATTTTCCTGTTGAAATCATATTTGAAAGATATGGCTATATTCTCACATTAATCGCAGGAATATTGCCCGAACGGCAGAAAAGTAATGTACAGCAAAACTATCATCATGGTACAATAAGAGCTGTAAAAATAAGTATATGCAATGGAAAAGAGCGAAGAGGAGAGCAGTATGTTTCGGCTGTGGGGAAAAATAATAAAGGATAATCGGATGCTGCAGGATACAGTTGTGAGTAACGGGGATTATTCCATGTCGCGGACGGCAATGGTTCTGGATGCAGTAGATCAGATGTGTTATATTTTTGATCTGGGTCATCCTGTGTGGCTGGATAAGACGATAGAGGAGTTTAAACGCCATGATAAAGCGAGATTTACGCAGGATAATTTTGTTGAGGCTATAGAGTTTGATTATCTGGAAATTCAGGTATTGGAAGAATAAAGCTGCTGCACGATTCTGTGCGCAGCTCCTTTTGTGCGGGCGGGAAAAGGGCGTGACAAGCCCTGTAAAATATGGTAGAGTTATTGTTGAAAAATGCTGAATACACAGGATGGAGGGGTATAGATGGAACGATTGATAGGTACTGTTTCCCGCGGGGTGCGTGCACCGATTATCCGCCAGGGAGATGATCTGGTTCAGATTGTAACAGATTCAGTTCTGGCTGCTGCAAAAAGTGAAGGATTTGAGCTGCGTGACAGGGATGTTGTCGCTGTGACGGAGGCAGTTGTTGCCCGGGCTCAGGGAAATTATGCAACGGTGGAGCAGATAGCGCAGGATGTCAGAAAAAAGTTTAAGGATGCCACAGTGGGAGTTATTTTTCCCATTCTGAGCCGGAACCGTTTTGCAATTTGCCTCAAGGGAATCGCCATGGGGTGTCGGAAGGTGGTTCTGATGCTCAGCTATCCGTCTGATGAAGTGGGAAATCATCTGATCTCGGAGGAAGAGCTGGATGAAAGCGGAGTCAACCCCTGGAGCGACGTTCTCACGGAGGCAGAATACAGACGTCTTTTCGGCCACAAAACCCATCCGTTTACTGGTGTGGATTATGTGGAATACTATAAAAATCTGATTGAGGACTGCGGTGCAGAGGCGGAAATTATTTTCGCCAATAATCCGCGTGCCATTTTGAATTATACGAAGTATGTTTTAAACTGTGATATACACACAAGGGCAAGAACAAAACGCCATCTGCTGAAAGCCGGTGCAAAACAGGTATATTCTCTGGATGAGATTATGACAGAAAGTATAGATGGAAGCGGATATAATGACAAATATGGCCTTCTGGGTTCCAATAAGGCGACGGAACATTCCGTGAAACTGTTCCCTATTAACTGCAGTGAATTTGTTGAGGCTGTGCAGAAGAAACTTGCAGAAGCAACCGGAAAACAGATTGAGGTAATGGTGTATGGGGACGGAGCGTTTAAGGATCCGGTAGGAAAGATATGGGAACTGGCTGATCCGGTTGTATCTCCGGCTTATACAAAGGGACTGGAGGGTACTCCCAATGAGATAAAATTAAAATATCTGGCGGACAATGATTTTGCAGACCTCTCAGGCGATGAACTGAAAGCAGCGATTTCCGATTATATACGGAAGAAAGATGCCAGAGCGGAAAGTCTGACAGGCAATATGGTCTCTCAGGGAACGACCCCGAGAAGGCTTACGGATCTTATCGGCTCTCTTTGCGATCTGACGTCCGGAAGCGGCGATAAGGGTACTCCTATCGTTCTCATACAGGGCTATTTTGACAATTATACGAAATAACGTTTTATCATTCGCGGGTCGGATCGTCCGTGCAGCGGACGGTCCGGGACATCCGGGAGGGAACTATGACACAGACGATAACAGATTTTAAGTTATTTCTGGAGGACGCGAAGCAGGCTGTAACGGAACTTTCGGAGTTCAGCGGAAAAGAAAATGCGCTCCGGCAGGAGGAACAGCGGCTGGAGCGGACACTGGAGGCCGAAAAGAAGGCAGTAAATGATTCTGTAAATGCTACGGTAAAAAAACGGAGAGAGGAAATTGCACGCAGTTATGATAACGAAATCGGAAAGCTGCAGGAAAAACTCCGGAAAACCCGTAGCCGGAGAGAAAGAGCAAAAAATCAGGGGATAAAGGATCGGATAAAAGAAGAGACGATGGAGCTACATGAACATAATCGTGAGCTCAAAGTCAGAATGCGCACATTGTTTCAGGCGGACAGGGTACCGTTTTATTGCGGCAGCGGATTTTACTATGCTCTTTATTTCCCGAGAGGAATTAAAGAAATTCTGACACTTCTGATTACTTTTTCCGTATGTTTTCTGGCGATTCCATATGGAATATATATGGCTCTGCCGCAGAAAAAAACGCTTTTTCTTGTTCTTATTTATGGTGCAGCCGTCTTTATTTTCGGAGGAATTTATGTGCTGGTTGGAAATGTGACAAAGGATCGGCATATGAAAGCCCTGAAGGAAGGCAGAACAATCCGGAGCCTTATGGCATCCAACAGACGGAAAATCCGTGTGGTTACGGCATCTATCAGAAAGGACCGGGACGAGGCCATCTACAATCTGGAAAAATATGATGATGAGATTGCACAGATGGAGCAGGAACTGGAGCAGGTTACCCAGAAGAAAAAAGAGGCGCTGGGAACCTTTGAAAATGTGACAAAAACAATTATAACAGATGAGATTGTGGGGAACAGCCGTCAGAGGCTGGAAGAGCTTGCACAGGCTCATCAGGAAGTGCAGGACCGCCTGCGTTATACGGAAAAGGTTCTGAAGGAAAAGAAAATATTTATCACAGACACATATGAAAGTTATCTGGGGAAGGAATTTCTTTATCCCGATAAACTGGATGAGCTCAAAAAAATCATGGAAAGTGACGCAGCCGTAAATTTGAGTGAGGCCATGGAAATCTATCGCAGTCATAACAGAAAATAAGCACACTCTCTGGAAAGTGCTGAACATAAGAACGGTCAGGATGCCGCTGCAATTTTGGAGGAAGGGGTTCCTTCCTTCTGGAGAATTGCGGCGGCATCGCATATTTTCCGCAGCCGCTGTTTATAATAGAGTATAAGCGGCCATGGACAAGACACAGCTTGTTGTCAGGAAAATGTATCCGGGCCGCAAACCAGCAGACAGGCGGTAGATTTATGAAAATATGGGAATGGAAATTGCTCCGGAATGATCAGGAGGTATATTACTATAATTCCTCCCGGGAGGCAGTCTCGGAGGAATTTGCGCAGCGGCTGTGCCGGCTTATAAGGGAGGAAAAGGAAAGAAAAGAAAAACGCCGTGTTGTATTTCTCTGCATTGGAACAGATCGATCGACAGGAGACAGCCTCGGACCGCTGATAGGTTATAAGCTGAAGCAGATGAGGCTGTCCGGCGCTGTTGTGTTTGGAACGCTTGACAGGCCGGTTCATGCAATGAATCTGGAAAATTATCTGGAAGTATTGAAAACCTGTTATCAGGATGCTCTCATAATTGCGGTGGATGCATCTGTGGGAAACCATGAGCATATCGGCTATGTGACACTGGGAAAAGGCGCTCTTAAACCGGGGCTGGGAGTCAGCAAAGAACTTCGGGCGGTTGGAGATATATTTATTACCGGGATTGTGGGAAGCTGCGGGAATTATGATCCGCTTATGCTTCAGAGTGTCCGCCTGTCCATTGTGATGCAGATGGCGGACTGTATTGCCCGCAGTATCGGGCTTGTCGAAAACTTATCTGTGGGTGCGGCCATTGTTTGACAAGTTTTTTGTAACGCCTGTGCTATGATTTTTTAGATTAAAAAAATGATAGCGGGGTGAGTCCATGGGAGAATTATATGATCCGTATCCCAGACTGCCGAAAAATATACGGCAGATTGGCGATCGGGATGATGTGGTAAAGCTGTATGTGGAAGATTATGTTAATACGTATTTAAAGCGTCTTTTTCCGGCGGGAGGACAGGACCTCCGAATCGGACTGCTTCTGGGAACTTCTGAGACGTATGAAGGAGTTCCGTACCTGTTTGTGGACGGGGCGATGGAGATGGAAGATGTTGTCTCATCAGGAGAGCGGATTGTTTTTTCAGAAGCGTCATGGAAAAAGGCGTACCAGAGAATGGAAGAGACTTTTCCAAAGAGGACCGTGCAGGGGTGGTTTATATGCGGTGCACCCGGCTGCATTTTGAGTCCTCTTAATTATTGGCGTCAGCACAATCAGTATTTTGGCGGAAAGAACCAGCTCATGTATTTAAACAGCGGGGTAGACGGGGACGAAGCTCTCTACATCACGTCGGAGGACGGATTCTACCGTCTGAAGGGCTACAGCATTTATTATGAGCGAAATCAGATGATGCAGGACTATATGATTCTGCGCAAAGATGCCCACCGGGTTGAGAGTGGTGCCGGAGACCGGGTAATCCGTGATTTCAGGAGCCGTATGGAAGGAAGAAAGCAGGAGGCTGTATCCCGCCACAGCACCATACGTACACTGTCTGCACTGTGCGGGATGCTGTCAATTGCCGTGCTTGCAGGCGGAGTTGTTATGTTTAATAATTATCAGAAGATGAAGGAGATGGAAAGCGTTCTGGTTTCTGTGCTTCCCAGTGGAGTAAGAGGAATGGCTTCCCAGACGGGAACGGGAGAAGGGCCGGTTGTCGAGGAGATAGAGGGAAGTGTATATCCTGTGGAGACGGATGATGCAGGCGGGTCCGCAGCAGGAATTCTGCCTGGCGGGGAGACGGTGGCGCCACAGGAAATTCCCCAGGCTGATTCGGGGGATTTGGAGCTTTCGGGAACAGAGGCTGAAGAAGCAGGAAGTTTTGATTCCGGGAATGCGGTTCTTCAGAGCGTTGAAGCCAGGAGCGAGGCAGAGGCGGAGACAGCAGAATCGGAAGATAATGATTCACAGGAGAGCGAACCGCAGATCCTTCCGGAGCCCGAGGTACAGCGTGACATGGATATGTCTCAGAACACCGGAACCGGGGGAAATTCCACTGCAGAAAAAGATTATCCTGTGACAGATATGAAACCTGGAGAGCTCTATGAAATCGGAGACGGAGAGACTCTTTTTGGAATTTGCTTCAAGCTGTACGGAAACCTGGATTACCTGGATGACATACGTGCACTCAATAAGCTGGACGATGCTGACAGGATCATGGCCGGTCAGACTCTGATTCTGCCCGATACTTCCGGCAGCGAGACACAGTGAGACTGAAAACAACAGAAACAGGAGCAGATGCAGGCACAGACAGGACAGGCTGCGTACTTTTCGGGAGGGCAGCCAGGTAAAAAAGATAATGCGGAACGAAGGAAAATAGTGTATAATCGTAACAGTTCAGTGCTGATGTTGCGGAAAAGGCAGCCAAAATGGCATGAAAACAGAGATACGGCCGGCAGGCTGCTGTTTTAATTCCGGATGGCTGGCTGTGTGACAGGAGATAAAAAGGAATGAGTGGTATTAACTCGATCGAGCGGGAACAAAAGAAAAGAAGGCTGCGGCGGCGTATTATAGAGCCAGGAACAGCACCTGCCGGTTCTGGAAGGGGCGGGAGCCATCGGGAAAACGAAGAGGAGATCGTGCGAAAAGCGGAACGCCGGACAAGAAGAAAGCGTTTTCGGATCGCACTGATTATCATTACGATCGGAGTGGCTGCCGTATTTTCCGTTTTGTTTTATAAAGAGAATCATCGATATACCGGATATAGCGTAGTCTGGGAAAAGGAGATTCCTGCCAGTGAGAGCAGTTTTACGGAGTACGTGAAATTCGGCGATAACGTTTTAAAATATACAAAGGACGGGGCTTCCTATATTGACCGGTCAGGAAATGCCGTCTGGTCCATGAGTTATCAGATGAAGTCGCCTGTGTGCAGTGTCAACGGGGATTTTGCGGTTATCGGCGATCAGCAGGGGAATGATATTTACATCTGTGATAAAAGCGGCTGTCAGGGACAGGCGACGACGCTTCTTCCCATTCTTCGAATCAGTGTTTCGGCATATGGGGTCACAGCGGCTCTTGTGGAGGACAGTACAGCGTCTTATGTGACTTTTTTTAAAAAGGATGGGACAGAGCTCGACTGGGCAATCAAAACTGTCATGTCGGGAAATGGATATCTGATGGATGTTTCGCTGTCGCCGGAGGGAACGCAGGTCATGCTTTCTGATGTGTTCCTTCAGGATGGGACACTTAAAAACAGAATTGTTTTTTACAATTTTTCTGAATATGGAAAAAGTTATCCGGATCGTCTGGTTGGAGGATTTGATGGACTGGGAGACAATCTCTGTCCCCGTGTGCGCTTCCTGGATGAGGGGCATGCCTGTGCATTTGCGGATAACCAGCTTCTGTTTTTCTCGCTGGAAAATGTGACAAGCCCTCAGCTGGCTGCACAGGTACCCATTTCAGGCGAGATTCAGGGGATAGCATATACAGATTCTTATGTCGCTGTTGTTTCAAATTATCCGGAAGGGGAAAATGACAGTCTGCTGAATGTCTACCATTCTGACGGTTCCCTTGCATTCTCTCAGGGATTTACATACGCCTGGCAGCAGCTGGATATTGACGGCGATTTTGTGATGCTGTATAATGACAGCTCCTGCCGGATTTACAGTGCCTCCGGAAAGGAAAGGTTCTCGGGTGAGTTTGATTTTTCGGTATCAAAGATAACCCGGGGAAGCCGTTTCAACACCCTTCTTGTAACAGGAGGAAACACTATGCGGGAACTGATGCTTAAATAGACGAAAGCCATTAACTGCTTGAAGAAGACAGTAGCTGCAAAGCAGTATTTATTATGGAATAGTGGAGGAAATACAAATGAATCAAATTGATACCTTATCAGTCAATGCAATTCGTATTCTGTCAGCAGATGCGATCCAGAAAGCAAACTCCGGTCATCCCGGACTTCCTCTGGGATGTGCACCGATTGGCTATGAGCTGTGGGCTCATCAGATGAATCACAATCCGGCAAACCCTGACTGGCCCAACCGGGATCGGTTCATTCTGTCCGGCGGTCACGGATCGATGCTTTTATACTCTCTTCTGCATCTTTTCGGATATGGCGATTTGTCTGTGGAAGATTTAAAGAATTTCCGCCAGCTTGGCTCAAAAACCCCCGGTCATCCTGAGTATGGACATACAGTAGGAGTAGAGGCAACGACGGGCCCTCTGGGGGCCGGTATGGCCATGGCAGTTGGTATGGCCATGGCGGAGGAACATCTGGCTTCTGTGTTTAACAGGGATGAATATCCGGTGGTAGATCACTACACATATGTTTTGGGCGGCGACGGCTGTATGATGGAGGGGATTTCCTCTGAGGCATTCTCTCTGGCGGGAACGCTGGGGCTTTCCAAGCTAATTGTGCTGTATGATTCCAATGGAATCTCCATTGAGGGGAGTACGGATATAGCTTTCTGCGAGAACGTAGAGGAGCGGATGCAGGCATTTGGTTTCCAGACAATTACTGTAGAAAACGGAAATGATATCAATGCGATTGGGCTGGCCATTGAGGCGGCACGAAGAGATACAAAACGCCCGTCCTTTATAACTATAAAGACTGAGATTGGCTATGGCTGTCCGGCCAAACAGGGAAAGGCCAGCGCACACGGAGAGCCGCTGGGAGCTGAAAATGTTGCGGCACTGAGAGAAACACTTAAATGGCCCTCAGAGGAGCCATTTTTTGTACCGGAGGAGGTGTATCGCCATTTTTCAGATATTGCCCGTGAAAAAGCGGAGGCGGAGGCCGCATGGAATGTGATGTTTGCGGCATACTGCGGGGAATATCCGGAGATGGAGACATTGTGGAATCAGTATCATGACAAAAATGCGGCCAGAGCAATCTGGGATGATGAGGGATTCTGGACGAGGCAGGAGAAGCCGGAGGCCAGCCGGGCGATTTCAGGCCGCCTTATAAATTATCTTAAGGACAGAATGCCCAATCTCATCGGCGGCTCAGCGGATCTGGCACCGTCAAATAAAACATATATGAACGGAGCTGGGGATTTTTCAGCAGAGAACAGAAGCGGAAGAAATCTTCATTTCGGAGTGCGGGAACTGGCAATGACGGCAATCGGAAACGGAATCATGCTTCACGGCGGGCTCAGAGCTTTTGTCTCCACGTTTTTTGTTTTCAGTGATTACTGTAAACCCATGGCGCGTCTGTCATCACTGATGGGCGTACCGCTGACATTTGTATTTACCCACGACAGTATCGGTGTTGGCGAAGATGGTCCTACCCATGAGCCGATAGAACAGCTGGCAGCGTTCAGGGCCATGCCCAATTTCCATGTTTTCCGTCCCTGTGATGCGACAGAGACAGAGGCTGCGTGGTACAGTGCGGTCACATCGCAGAGTACGCCTACAGCTTTGGTCCTGACAAGACAGAATCTGGATCCTGTGTCAGGAAGCAGCCGGGAGGCGGCACTGAAGGGCGGTTATGTGGTAGATGACTGCGAAGGCACACCGGACGCCATTCTTATGGCATCGGGCTCTGAAGTGGGAATTGCGCTGAAGGCGAAAGCGCAGCTGGAATCAGAAGGCCGTCATATCAGGGTTGTGTCTGTGCCGTGTATGGATCTTTTTGAAGAGCAGAGTGCTGAATACAGGGAGTCTGTTTTGCCCGGTTCAGTACGCCGGAGAGTGGCAGTAGAGGCGCTCAGCGGTTTTGGATGGGAGCGGTACACGGGTCTGGATGGTTCGGTTGTGGCGATGCAGAGTTTTGGTGCCAGCGGACCGGCGGCAGAGCTGTTTGATAAATTCGGTTTTACTGCAGAGCATGTTGCTGATGCCGTGCGGGCATTATTTTAAAAACGCCGTTTTGGGAACGGGAAATCCGTGCAGAATGAAAGTTGCCGGACTGGCCGGAGAACGGAGGAAGAGCCGGAGGCAGAGAGGGCTGAACAGATGAAAAAAAAATGTATCGGAATAGATGTGGGCGGAACTACAGTCAAAGTGGGAATTTTTGAAACAGACGGAACACTTCTTCGCAAATGGGAGGTACCCAGCCGGAAAGAGGAGAATGGGAAGTATATTATCCCGGATGTGGTTGAGTCCATTAAAAAGGTTCTGAAAGAAGAAAAAATTGCCATGGAGGATGTAACGGGTGCGGGGATGGGCATTCCCGGCCCGGTCCTTCCGGACGGATATGTGGAAGTGTGTGTAAATCTCGGATGGCGCGATATGAATCCGCAGAAAATGCTCAGTGATCTTTTAGGCGGCATGCCGGTGTGCAGCGGCAATGATGCCAATGTTGCGGCACTGGGAGAAATGTGGCAGGGCGGCGGAAAAGGCTATCGGGATATAGTGATGGTAACACTGGGGACCGGTGTCGGCGGCGGAGTGATTCTGAATGAGAAAATTGTTGCCGGGCGCCACGGACTGGCCGGCGAGATTGGACATATTCATATTCGTGAGGGAGAAAAGGAAGCCTGCAACTGTAAAGGGCATGGTTGTGTGGAGCAGATTGCCTCTGCGACGGGGATTGCCAGAGAGGCAAGGAGAGCCATGGCGGCCAGAACGGATGAATCGCTCATGCGCAAATGGGGAGACGATATTACCGCCAAAAATGTTCTTGATGCCGCCAAGGAAGGAGATGCTCTGGCGCTTGAAGTTATGGATACAGTCTGCTACTATCTGGGATGGGCGCTGGCCACAGTGTCTATGACAGTGGATCCGGAGGTGTTTGTTATCGGGGGAGGCGTTTCCAAAGCCGGAACATTTCTGACGGATATGATAGAAAAGCATTACAGAAAGCTCACGCCTATCTCGGAAAATAAGGCGGGAATCCGGCTGGCAACACTGGGAAATGACGCGGGCATTTACGGAGCTGCCCGTCTGGTGCTGGGATAAACAGTATCATACGGCAAATGGCTGCTGTCGGGTTTGTCTGAGAACCTGACGGCAGCGTTTCCGGGGAAGGGCAGCATATAATGAGAGAAAAGGGCGGCTCAGGCGGCCTCAGATTAAAAAGGAGGAAACATGGCAGTTGAGAAAGCAAAAAAAACGATAGTAATCGGACACAAGAACCCGGATACGGATTCTATCTGCTCAGCTATCTGCTATGCAAATTTAAAACATCTCCAGACAGGCGGGCAGTATATACCGGGGCGTGCGGGACACGTAAATTCCGAAACGAAATTTGTCCTTGACTACTTTAAAGTTGCCGCACCCAGGGAGATAGATACGGTTAAAACACAGGTAAAGGATATTGAGATCCGGGAGACCAAGGGTGTCAACAGAAATATCTCTCTGAAAAAAGCATGGAATCTGATGCAGGACAATAATGTTGTTACGATTCCGGCTGTTACGGAAGATAATGTGCTGGAAGGCCTTATTACGGTAGGAGATATCACGCGATCTTACATGAACGTATATGACAGCAGTATTCTGTCAAAGGCATGCACGCAGTATTCCAACATTATCGAAACACTGGAAGGTGCCATGCTGATTGGGGATGAGAATGCCTATTTCCGTGAGGGCAAGGTTCTTATCGCGGCAGCAAACCCGGATATGATGGAGTACTATATAGAAAAAAATGATCTGGTCATTCTTGGAAACAGATATGAGTCGCAGCTGTGCGCCATTGAGATGGAGGCAGGCTGCATTATTGTCTGCGAGGGTGCCGGTGTTTCAATGACTATCAAAAAACTGGCGCAGGAGCGCGGCTGTACGGTTATCACGACGCCGTATGATACCTATACGGCTGCCCGTCTTATTAACCAGAGCATGCCTATCAGCTATTTTATGAAGACGGAGAATCTGATTACCTTTGATACGGAGGATTACATCGATGATATCAAAGAAGTTATGGCAAACAAGCGTCATCGTGATTTTCCGATCCTTGACAAGAATGGTAAATACAAGGGAATGATTTCCCGCCGGAATCTGCTGGGAGCGCGGGGGAAAAATGTGATCCTGGTGGATCACAACGAGCGGAGCCAGGCGGTAGACGGCATGGAGAATGCCAATATTCTGGAAATTATTGATCATCACCGTCTCGGAACGGTTGAGACAATGGCTCCCGTATTTTTCAGGAATCAGCCGCTGGGCTGTACGGCAACAATCATTTACCAGATGTACAATGAGTCGGGAATCCCCATTGATCAGAAAATTGCGGGACTGCTGTGCAGCGCCATAATTTCTGATACGCTCCTGTTCCGCTCTCCAACGTGTACACCTGTGGATCAGGCAGCCGCGCTGGCGCTGGCGGAGATTGCCGGCGTAAATGCCGAGGAGCTGGCAAACAAAATGTTTGCGGCCGGGAGCAAGCTGAAAGGAAAGAGCGATGCGGAAATTTTTTATCAGGATTTCAAGAAATTTTCCGCAGGAAAGATTTCTTTCGGCGTAGGCCAGATCACGTCGCTGAATGCGGATGAGCTTGAGGGGCTGAAAGACAGAATGCTTTCCTATATGGAAAAGGCCAGAGAAGAGGAAAAGGTTGACGTGATGTTTTTTATGCTGACCAATATTCTGGCGGAAGCGACAGATCTTTTGTGCGTGGGCCAGGGTGCCGAGCAGATGGTAAGGGATGCTTTCCATGTTGGCGGAGATGAGGGCGGAGAAAAAACGCCGATTATTCGTCTGGCCGGTCTTGTGTCCAGAAAGAAACAGCTGGTTCCCGGACTGATGGTGGCGATCGAGCAGTAAAAACAGGTTGGAAGTAATTTTGCAGAAATGATGGGAGAATACAGATGACCTTTGTATATCCGGCGATTTTTACGCCAAAAGAGGACGGGAGCGGCTACACGGCAGAATTTCTGGATTTGGAGGACTGCCGGGCAGAAGGACCGGATCTTGAAGATGCGGTGGAAAATGCCCGTGAGGCAGCTTATAACTGGATCTGTGTGGAGCTGGAGGAGGGAGGAGAACTTCCTCCTCAGACACATCAGGAGGATGTGGAAGTTCTGCCGGGCAGCATAATCAAGCAGATTATGGTGCGCGTCAAGCTGCTTCCGGACAATGACTGACAAAAGGGGCGGGTACAGACAGATGAAGCCGACAGAAAAAGCCCGGTGGAAACCGGGAAATATGCTTTATCCTGTTCCGGCTGTTCTTGTGACAGCTGCAGACAGGGAGGGAAACAGCAATATTATTACTATTGCCTGGACGGGAACCGTGTGCACAAATCCGCCTATGGTATATATATCTGTGCGTCCGGAGCGGTATTCCTATTCCATGATCAGGGAAACGGGAGAGTTTGTGATTAACCTTGCCACAGAAAAGCTGGCTTTTGCGGCAGATTACTGTGGTGTGCGTTCCGGCCGTGATACTGATAAATGGAAGGATACAGGACTTACAAAAATGCCGTCATCCACAGTCAGAGTTCCTATGATTGCAGAGAGCCCCATCAGCATCGAATGCCGTGTCACGGAGATTCGGGAGCTTGGCTCACATCATATGTTTCTGGCGCAGGTTGAGGCAGTTAATGTAGATGAAAAATGGCTGGATCCTGGCGGAAAGCTGGAGCTTTGCAGGGCAAAGCCGCTTGTGTATTCTCATGGCGGCTATTACGGGCTCTCAGATCTTCTGGGGACTTTCGGATACAGCGTGAGAAAGAAAAAAGGGAAAAATACGGCAGCAAAACGGGTTAGGAGACAGAAGGATGAACGATAATATAACACTGATCGGCATGCCGGCTGCTGGAAAGAGCACAGTAGGAGTGCTTCTTGCCAAGCGCCTCGGTTATTCCTTTGTGGACGTGGATCTGATTATACAGGAAAAGGAAGGAAAAAGGCTTAAGGAGATCATAAGCGAAAAAGGGCTGGATGGTTTTCTGGAGGTTGAGAACCGGATTAATGCCGAAGTATGCGCCAGCCGTTCTGTCATAGCGCCTGGGGGCAGTGTGATTTACGGAAAAGAGGCAATGGAAAATCTGTCATCTCTCGGACTCATTGTCTATCTGAAAATCAGCTATGAAGAACTTCTGAGCAGACTGGGCGATGTGGTAGATCGCGGCGTTGCACTGCGTGAGGGAATGACACTCAAAGATCTTTATGATGAGCGGGTAGTATATTTCGAGAAATACGCAGATATAACTGTGGACGAGGCAGGCAAAAGTCTGGGCGATGTGGTGGATGAGCTGCGAACTCTCATGGAAGAGAGAGGATATGTACTCGGAAACATGGGAAACCATCAGACATCATAACAGCAAGCAGGAGACGGCTTGTTTTAAAACAGGCAGATATACAGGATGGATGAAAGGGAGTGCCGGAAAATGGGAAAAATTTATGAGGGAATTGAAGAACTGATAGGTCATACACCGCTTGTAAAATTAAACCGCCTTGCGGCTGCGGAGGAAACGGGAGCTGCAATTCTTGCAAAGCTTGAGCTTTTTAATCCGGCAGGCAGTGCTAAAGACAGAGTGGGACTGCAGATGATTCTGGATGCGGAAGAGGCAGGTCTCATAAAACCGGGCAGTGTTATCATTGAACCGACCAGCGGAAATACGGGAGTTGGCCTTGCGGCTGCGGCTGCAGCCAGGGGATATCATACCCGGATTGTCATGCCGGACAGTATGAGCGAGGAGCGGAGGAAGCTGCTGAAAGCCCATGGAGCAGAGCTGATCCTGACCGATGGGGCCAAAGGAATGGCAGGGGCCATTGAGAAGGCGGAGGAGCTTCACCGGGAAATGCCGGGCAGCTGGATTGCCGGACAGTTTACCAATCCATCCAATTCCAGAGCACATTACCTGACAACCGGACCGGAGATATGGGACGATACAGAGGGAAAAGTGGATATATTTGTGTCAGCAGTGGGAACCGGCGGCACAATTACAGGTACGGCGCACTATCTGAAGGAGAAAAATCCGTCTGTTCATATTGTGGCAGTGGAGCCGGCGGGTTCCCCTGTACTTTCCGGCGGAAAACCGGGACGCCACAATCTTCAGGGAATAGGTGCGGGATTTATTCCGGAAGTACTGGACACAGAATGTTATGATGAAATTGTGACGGTTCACGAGGAAGATGCTTACCGCATGAGCCGGCTTCTGGCGGAAAAAGAAGGATTTCTTGTGGGAATCTCATCCGGCGCTGCACTCTGGGCGGCAGTTCAGGTTGCAAAAAGACCGGAAAATTCCGGAAAACAGGTGGTTGTGCTTCTTCCTGATACGGGTGAACGTTACCTGTCTACGGAGCTTTTTGCGTGATGTCATGTCAGATACGCAGGGACAGGCATTGTCCGGCGTATTAAAAAAGCATTAATATTTGCCTGAATCTATTGATAGCCGGACAGATATTCTGTATGATATAGTCACATTTTTGTGTGAGACTTTACAGAAACTGAGGTGCAATAACAGATGGACGACGGCTCTGCTGACGGGGACGCGGATAATAGAAATAATATAAAAATGCAGAATACGAAAGGGGCATGATCTGTTTTTAAAAACAGGTCATGCCTCTTTGTGCTGTAATTGACCTCATATACAGGAATGTCTGCACAGAAAAAATATATTATTCAGAAAAAGGAGAAGGATTATATGGGAGAATTGCCACAACAGCTGTTAATACAGGCAGCACTGATTTTATTAAACGCGTTTTTTGCGTCAGCTGAGATTGCTGTCATATCGCTGAATACGGCAAAATTAAAGAAACTGCAGGAAAATGGAGACAAAACGGCAGGAAAGCTGCTGCGGCTGGCGGAACAGCCGTCAGGTTTTCTTTCCACTATACAGATTGGCATAACACTTGCCGGATTTCTGGGAAGTGCTTTTGCGGCGGAAAACTTTTCTGACGGTCTGACCCGGTGGATCTGTGATGATCTGGGTATAGCGGTTCTGCCGGAACGGATGGTATCGACAGTTTCAGTCATTATTATAACAATTATACTGTCCTATTTTACGCTGATTCTGGGAGAACTGGTTCCGAAACGAATTGCCATGCAGAAACCCTATGAAGTGGCCAAAATAGCCTGTGGCGTGGTAACTGCCATTGCGTTTCTGATGCGCCCGGTAATTGCATTCCTGGCATTTTCCACTAACACAGTTTTGAAATGCCTGCATATGAAGACAGAGGCGGAGGAAGATCAGGTTACGGAAGATGAGATACGTCTGATGATAGACCTGGGAAAAGAAAACGGGGCTATTGATGAGGAAGAAAAGACCTGGCTGCAGAATGTGTTTGAGTTCGGCGACACTACGGTAGAAGAGGCGATGACAAGGGAGTTTGATGTGGAATCTCTTTCAGTAACAGACAGTGAGGAGGCGGTCCTCCGGAAAATACGGGATACAGGGCTTTCGCGTTTCCCCGTGTATGATGAGGCAGGAGAAGATATTCTGGGAATTCTCTATGCGAGAGAGTATCTGCTGAATATAAGCGGAGGAAAGAAAAAGCCGCTGAGAGAACTGCTGCATGTGCCGTATTTTGTTCCGGAGTCTATTCACACTGATCAGCTGTTCCGTGATATGCAGCAGAAAAAAGTACACATGGCGATAGTGGTAGATGAATATGGTAATATCAGCGGTATTATCACAATGGAGGATCTTCTGGAAGAAATTGTGGGAAATATCTATGATGAATTTGATCAGGAGGAAGAGCCGGAGGCTGAAAAGCTTGGAGAAAACAAATGGAGATTTCCGGGAGACACGCCGGTAGAAGAAATCGGAGAGGCATTGGGAGTGCAGCTTCCGGAATCCGATGATTATGATACCATAGGAGGACTTATTCTCAATTGTCTGGGCTCTGTTCCCGGAGACGGTACGGTAGTGGATGTCGAGACGGGAGGAATTGCAATACGGGCGGAAAGAATAAAAGGGCGCCGGATTGAATCAGTTATTGTGGAAAGACTCAGGCCGGCCGAAGAAAATGAGAAAGAGGCAGTCTCATAAAGCGTTTGTGAAAAGAAAGGGTTTTGTCTGTTATTTTAATAAAATTAAAAATAATGGTTGCAAATTTCAAAAAAACCCAATAAAATAATTAAGTAAATATTTTTAGCGTTTTTTTAACAGAAAAACAGGTATGCAAAAGTAACTATTCAGCCTTCTTTTGCTCCGCGGGCCAGCCCCCACGTGGCAAGGCAATAGATTTTGCATACCTTTTTTGAAAGGTGTGCATGTATGATCAATATGAAATCTCTGTCCAGAGAGAATAAGTTTTTTCTTCTGGCGCTGATTCCAGTTTATTTTATTGTGGTGGGTCTGTGTGTTCAGCCGCTGGACTCCATTATTCAGGGGCTTTATCATATGATACGGGAACCGGACTTTCTGATTACCGATTATATCGCGGTTGGAGGAATGGGGGCGGCATTTATAAATGCCGGCGCCATGGCACTGCTCAGTCTGGCTTTTGTTTACTATCTGGACATGGAGATGGATGGACATACAATCACTTCATGTTGTCTGATGTTTGGATTTTCTCTTTTTGGAAAAAATCTTGTAAATATCTGGGCTATTCTTTTTGGTGTTTTTATCTATGCCAACTACCACAAAACACATCTGTCCCGGTATATATATGTGGGAATTTACGGTACCAGCCTGTCGCCCATTATTACCCAGATTATGCATATTGTGGAGATGCCGTTTGCACAGCGCGTATGCCTTTCTTTATTTGTAGGAATATGCATCGGCTTTGTTCTGCCGCCGCTGTCTACGCATGTTCATTTTTCTCATATGGGTTATTCTCTGTACAATGTGGGATTTTCTGCGGGAATTATTGCCACGGTTGTTGTTTCGGCACTTAAGTCTTTTGGAATAGAGACAGAGCAGCGCCTTATATGGTCCAGCGGAAACAATGATCTGCTTCTCGGACTTTTATTCGCCCTGTTTGGGGGAATGGCTCTCTCTGCTTTGCTTCTGGGCGGAGAAGATGTGGTCCGATCGTACTGCAGGATTCTGAAAACCTCGGGTATAGGCGGAACGGATTATCTGAAAGATGAAGGCGGCCTTGCCGTTGCTCTGAATATGGGCATAAATGGTTTCTTTGCCACTTTTTTTGTTGTTGCGGTAGGATCGGAGCTGAACGGCCCCACCATAGGCGGAATTTTTACCATAGTCGGATTTGCCTCAACAGGAAAACATCTGCGAAATATCTGCCCCATTATGATTGGTGTGTGCCTTGCCAGCCTGACGGGATTCTGGTCGATCAATGATCCGTCAGCGATGCTGGCGCTTCTGTTTTCCACAACGCTGGCGCCTGTGGCCGGAGAATTCGGAATTTTCTGCGGTATTCTGGCAGGATTTCTTCATACATCTGTGGCGCTGAATATCGGGATTGTGTATGGCGGGATGAATCTTTACAATAACGGATTTGCCGGTGGTATTGTGGCTATCTTTATGGTTCCGGTTATCCAGTCTATCCGTGATCGGGTCGCAAGAGCAAAGGGCGATCTTTCGCTCTGATTGCAGTGTCCGGGCATGTGCAGTGCCGGGGACAGTCAGCTTATGTGGCTGTGTTATCTAAAATATTGAGAATATTTGCCAGCTCTTCAGCAGGAATCTGCCCGGGAGCGGAAGCATGTCCGGCAGTTCCAAATGTTACACAGGAACCTGAGATGGCACCGCCCATTCTGCTCAGCACGCCCAGCCTGCCCATGGACATGGTAATGACAGGAAAATCAGGAAATCTCTCATTCATGGCAAGAGAGGCTTCCATGAGGGTAAGTACATCCCGCTTTGTATGAGGCATGACGGCATATTTTCCGATATCGGCTCCCAGCAGATGCATTTTGTCCAGACTGGAAAGGAGATCTTCGCGGGACGGGGTTTTCCGGAAATCGTGGCGTGAGCCGATAACGTATACGCCCTGACGGTGTGCTGCATGGATCAGGCGTGAAAAAATATCATCGCCCATGGAAAGCTCTGCATCTGCCAGATCAATGAGACCTGTATCAGCAGCTGCGCGGCAGCAGGCCAGATAGTCATCAGGAGCCATATCTGTATTTCCGCCCTCGGAACGTGTGCGGATGGTAAAAAGAAGAGGGATTTCCCCCAGCGTACGGCGAAGCATCTGAAGAACCTCCTCCAGGCGGCCGGGAATTAAAAGATCGTCAAAAAAATCGGCCCGCCATTCAGCCAGATCGCAGGGAACCTGCAGGAGTTTTCTGCATTCCTCTTCCAGGGAAATAATATTTGTCTGTGTCAGCGGTATGCAGATTTTTGGCTTTCCGGTGCCGATCGAAATATTTCTTATCTGAATTGCAGCCATAATATCCTCCATGTGACAGTGCCGGAAAGTATACCGGCTGATTTTATGTTATCAGTATAAAAGGATGTATTATTTCTGTCAAATAAAAAAGCGGTCTGTTGTGCTGCTGTGTTAAAATACTTTTTAACAGGATTGCAACACAAATTTACTGACGTTTTTCCGGTGTTTTATAGTAAGATATAAGCACGGCCTGATCTTTGACGGTAATTTCCGGTACTCCGCCTGGAGACGGCTGTGGCCGGCGCGTGAGGCCGGTCAGGTATTGAGCAATGGATAAAGGAGTGGTTTAACATCGCAACATCATTTTTACTTCTGATTATTTCGGCTGTCATTTTTATTTGTATTTTTGGAAGCCGCCTGTCCGGCCGAATCGGCGTTCCTACACTGTTTGTTTTTATGGCTCTGGGGATGGCGTTTGGCTCTGACGGGATATTTAAAATATCTTTTGATAATTTTGTACTAGCAGAACAGATTTGTTCAGTTGCGCTTATTTTCATTATGTTTTATGGCGGTTTTGGAACACGGTGGAGTGAGGCCAGGCCGGTGGCGGGAAAATCAATTCTTCTGTCTTCAGCGGGAGTGGTTCTGACAGCGCTTTTTACCGGAATCTTCTGTCATTTTGCGCTTAAAATGGATCTTCTGGAAGGACTTCTCCTCGGGGCAGTTTTGGGGTCGACAGACGCAGCCTCCGTCTTTTCGATTCTCCGCTCAAAAAAACTGAATCTGAAATATGGCACTGCGTCCATGCTGGAGCTGGAAAGCGGAAGCAATGATCCCTTTGCATATATGATGACGGTCGTGATACTTTCAGCTATTTCGGGCCCTATGGATATGGGAGGGATGGCTCTGCTGCTGGTCCGGCAGCTGTTTTTCGGCCTTCTGATAGGGGCTGCGGCAGCCTGGCTGGCAGCCTGGTTTATGAAGCGGTTTGCTTTTTACGGAGAAGGATTTGACACAATTTTTGTTTTTGCTGTGGCCATTGCTTCTTACGCACTCTCTTCTGTGCTGGGAGGAAACGGATATTTAAGTACATATCTCACAGGAATTATTCTTGGGAACTGTGAGCTGAAAAATCAGAGACCGCTGGTAAGTTTTTTTGATGCTTTCACAGGGCTGATGCAGATTCTTCTGTTTTTCCTTCTGGGACTGCTGTCATTTCCGTCTCAGATGCCTGCTCTGGTTCTGCCTGCGCTGGCAATTGCTCTTTTTCTGACGTTTATTGCACGTCCGGCGGCTGTAGGTATTCTGCTTGCCCCTTTCCGGCCTCCCATAGGGCAGTATGCCGTAATTTCCTGGGCAGGGCTGCGAGGAGCGGCTTCAATTGTTTTTGCCATTATGGTAATGGCGGAGGAAGGCTATGATATGAATTATGATATCTTCCATATTGTGTTCTGCGTAGTGCTTTTTTCCATTATACTTCAGGGCTCGCTTCTTCCCGCCGTGGCTTCGGGATGTAAAATGATTGATGATAAGGGCAATGTAATGCGGACTTTTTCGGATTATACAGAAGATATGCAGATACAGTTTGTCCAGCTTTTTATCGGATCTGAGCATCCGTGGAAGGATAAGAAAATCTGTGATATAGAGCTTCTTCCCGGTCTGTTGATTGCTGTGATAAAAAGGGGAGAGAGCGTTGTTGTTCCCAAGGGCCAGACAGTTATAAAGGAAGGCGACACGGTAGTCATGGGAGCTGAGGGATTTGCGGACAATCAGGAGATCCTTTTGAGAGAGATACATATGACGCCGGAACACCGGTGGTGCGGCCGGAAAATTTCGGAGGCCAGGTTTTATAAGAATACAATTATTGTAATGATAAAGCGTGGCAGTCAGGTACTGATACCGGACGGAGGCACAAAGATACAGGATGGAGATATTGTGGTTGTATATTCACAGAAGCTTCCAACAGAGGAAAGTGCATAGGAGGAGATTATGGAATTTCTGGATATTGTGGACGGGGAAGGGAAACCTACGGGAAAAACAGTGGAGCGCAGCCGGGCGCATGCAGAGGGGATTCGTCATCGGACGGCCCATGTATGGCTTTTGCGGCACAGGGCGGGAGAAACAGAGGTGCTGCTCCAGAAAAGAAGTTCCCGGAAAGATTCTTTTCCGGGATGCTACGATATTTCCAGTGCGGGTCATATCCCGGCCGGGAGCGGTGTAATGGAGTCAGCCTTGCGTGAACTGGAAGAGGAACTGGGAATTGCGGCTGAGCAGAAGAATCTGATCTGGCTGGGACCTAGAAAAACATTCCACGAAACCAGTTTTTATGGCCGCCCGTTTGTGGATAACTAGGCGTGTTTTGTATATTGCATGTGGATGGATGCAGAGCCGGAGCAGATGAAACTGCAGGAATCGGAAGTGGAGTCGGTTAAGTGGTTTTCTCTTTCAGACTGTCTTAAAATGGTCAGGGAAAACACAGCACCACATTGTCTTTATGAGGATGAGGTGCTGATGCTTTTTAAAGCAGCCGCAGGTTTTTAATGAAATACTGTTTTATATCAGAAAACATAAAAATCCCGTGTGTATGCCTTGTAATTCTGCATACGCACGGGATTTTTATGCATCAGGCGGCACTTTTTCCGCCTTTGCCTCCGTCGTGTCCGTTTTTCTGGCAGAGCCGTTCAAATTCTCTCAGCTTTTCCTCTTCTTCCCGTGTCAGATTCCGGGGAACCTGAATCTGAACGGTAACATACTGATCGCCCCGCACAGAAGGAGTTTTCATAGATGCAATTCCTTTTCCTTTCAGTTTGATTTTTGTGCCGCAGGCGGTGCCGGGGCGTATTTTACAGAGAACGTTGCCATACAGCGTGGATACGAGCGCTTCGCCGCCAAAAACGGCAGTCGTAAACGGGATTTCAACGGATGTGTAAACATCCATTCCCTTTCGCTCATAGCCGGGTTTCTGTCCCACTGAAATGTGCAGGAGGAGATCTCCGGGCGGACCATTTCCAATACCGGGGTTTCCTTTTCCTCTCAGACGGACGCTTTTGCCGCTCTCGATTCCTGCCGGAATGTGTACCTGAAGGGATTGTGATGCACCTGTCTGGGGATTTTTCAGTGTAATTATTTTATCGCAGCCAAAGGCGGCTTCATCAAAGGTAACGGAAACATCTGTCTCCAGATCTGTACCTTTCTGGTGGAAAGCTGCACTGCTTCCGTCTTCGAAAGGACTGCCTGAAGAACTGTAGAACCGGTGGAAGCCGCTGCCGTAATTTTGTTTATTATGCTGTCCCTGCTTCTGTCCGTGCAGAATGTCGCCAAAGATGTCACTAAAGAAGTCATCCATATTGCCATCTTCAAAATGATATTCCTTGTATGTTCCGCCGGATGCATGGCGGGCGCCGCCAAAGTGACTGCGGAAAAAGTCATCTGAATCCTGAGTTCCGTATCCGTTCATCGAATTGGGATCAAAAGCTGCATGGCCAAACTGATCATACAGTTTTTTCTTTTCCGGATCACTTAAAACGGAATATGCCTCAGAAATTTCCTTGAATTTTTGTTCCGCATCGGCATTTCCCTTATTGGAATCAGGGTGATATTTTTTGGCGAGCTTCCGATATGCTTTTTTGATGGCGTCTGCGCCGGCGTCTCTGTTTATGCCAAGAATTTCATAATAATCTTTTTTTGCTGCCATCGCTATCACCTCCTCATACGCTCGATGGTTTTACCGGATTAAAGTATCTTACAGAAAATACGGGTGCCTCAGGAGAGGGGAAGATCCTGAAGCACCCGATAAACTGAAGAATATCAGCCCTCAATAGAGACAAAGTGGTTTTCTTCAACTTCTTTCTGCGCCGGCTTTTTGGGAATATTCAGTGTAAGAATGCCATTTTCAAATTTTGCGTGAATGTCATTCTCTGTAATATTGTCGCCGATGTAGAAGCGGCGGCTCATGCTGCCGGAATAGCGCTCCTGCCGGATGTACTTCGCCGTCTTGCTATTTTCATCTTTTGTATCATTTGCTGCTTCTCTGGATGCACTGACAATGAGCGTTCCGTCTTTAAGTTCTGCTGTTATTTCTTCCTTTTTGAAGCCTGGAAGATCGATGGATAATTCGTATCCGTTCTCATCTTCCTTAACATCCGTTTTCATAAGCTGGGAAACCGGCTGGCTGTAAAATGCGCGGTTTAATTCCGGAAAAGACATATTCATCCAGTTATCAAATACGTTATCATTAAAAATGCTCGGTAAAAACATAAATCATCTCTCCTTTTTCTATAATATCTATTTTATTAAAATGTGTGTCCGTTCAGGTCTGCAGCAGTGATTTTTCTGAGACCTGTGTCAACAAAACCGGAGCAGCAGATATCTTAATTTGCATACCCTTGTTTTGTTATAGCTGTACTATAACACATATTATTAGCACTGTCAATAGTCGAGTGCTAATTTTTTTGTGAAAAAAATGTGAAAACCTGACTGAAAAATTATTTCGGGGAAGGGTATGCTGATAATCTCAAAAGTAAAGCCGGAGCAGTAGATTTTTTCCAAAACAGACCGATAATATATATAAAGGAGGAATACAAATGTATATCGGTCAAATTGGCACAACTCCCTGGCTGAAAGCTTCATGGCTTAAAAGTGCGGGGTTTTCGCAAATCAGCACAAAGGTATCTGCCGCTGTCCAGAGGGAACAGGCACAGCAGCAGTCTGAAGCAGTAAACAGAGACAGGTTGGAACTCAGTGCATCTTATTTATGTTTTCCAAACCGTCTGAAGGTTCTGGAAACGCCCGAGGCCGTTCAGGCTGAATCTAATTTAGATCTGTCAGCCGATCTTCGCCCCGCTTCAGAAAAGGAGCAGTATACTGAGGATGATGCCCTGATGAAGCAGTATATGAAACAGTACCGTCTGGATTTTATTAAGGATGGAGATACGTTTGTTCTTGATACATCCAGGCCTGTAAAGCTGATGACAGAAGGACAGGTCAGCCAGGAGAGTCTGGAGGCTTTTCGTGCCCGGCTGGAAGAGGAGGGACTGGGGGACGAGATTGACTGGCGGGGTGTGCAGGAGGATTTGATCCATATGGATGTGCGCTTTGACAATGCGCAGAGCTTTGAGAGAAAGGCGGATTATCTGGCTTCCCGCTATGCGGTTTTGAAGGATCGCATTCACACTCAGTATACCGGCGAAAAACTTGAGCAGCAAATGCAGATTCTGGATACTCTGTATACCAGTGCCAAAAAGGAAATGGCGGATTCCTATGCTGAAAATATCGGCGGGTTTTATGAAGAACTGGGGCAGTCCAAAGTCGCCGGGGATATGAAGGAAAGTGTTCTGGCTGTAATTGACAGAAAGATGGAAGAATATACCGCGTATCTCGCAGAAAATGATATTTATGCGGATATAACAGATCCGAAGCAGCAATGGCTTAAACAGGATGACGGATATATGGCGGCCAGACTGCGGGAATGTGCTGCTGTATCATCAGCAAGTGCGTCCAGCACCGGCTCAGAGGCCGTACAGGTTCCCTACAGTGCAGATGATCTTGCTTTCGCCGCTCTCTGTGCCAAGGGATTTTCAGAGCAAATTAAAAATCCGCAGTGGGATACATCTGAAATTAAAGCGAGTGATGCGGATCTGGGGGAGTATCTTGCCGGACAGTATCAGTCGCTGGGAGATATGATGGAACAGGCGGGTATCAGTGACAGGATGTCTGATATAGTAAAGGATTCCTTTGAGCCATTTATTGATAAATTTCTGGATGCTCTGGATAAGAAGATTGATCAGAACCGGGAACGGGTTGCCAAAAAGCCCCGGATGTCTGGTTTCATCCGCACAGAGTATATTAACCGGAATGAAGTATGCAGAGCTTTTGTGATGTTTCAGTAACACCGCATGTATTTCATATATCCGGGCAGATAAACTGGTAAGAGCCGGAATAACATAAGGCTGCATTCTCTTTACGGGAAATGCAGCCTTATGCTGTGTCACAGATTAATCATTTAATAAGCGGTTTAGGAGTCTGACCGGACTCAGGCAAGGATCTCCTTTATCCAGGCGGTAAGCTGAGCGGGAGATGGATTGCCATTTAACAGTCTGCCCTTTTTCCAGGTAAGTTCCGGATATGTATCCTGAAGTTTTTTCTCACAGCCTTCAATTGCCGTGCTGCCGGATGTGGCAAAAGGAATAAGAGTCTTTCCTTTCAGATTACAGTTCTCCACGAAGGTATTGATGATCGTTGGGGCTGAGTACCACCAGATTGGGAAACCGATAAAAATGGTATCAAAATCTTCTGTGGCGGGAAGACTGCCTGCGATAGCCGGACGGGAAGCCGGATCGTTCATCTCAATGGTACTGCGGCTTTTTTTGTCCATCCAGTCAAGATCGGCTTTGGTGTAAGGAACCTCGGGTCTAATCTCATAGAGATCGGCTGAGGCGGCTTCTGCCAGATTTTCAGCGACCTGTTTTGTTACGCCGCTGCATGAAAAATACGCTACTAATCTCTTGCTGCTCATTGTGATTCCTCCATTTCATTATTTTGACAGGCTGTATTCCCGGTTAATAAAACGCAGTCTGCTCTTTCTAATCTATATTATAGTTTTTTTTCAGGGAAAGTAAAATACCTGTAACGGATAAAGAGATATTCTTTTTTTGCATGACAAATTGGCGAATGGACCAGGATTGCGTTTCCAGAGTGGTTGTGATACCATAAAATCAGATGTAAATGAAAATGGCGGGCACCGGTTTGACATTCAGACAGAGGATGCACCAGGCGCTGATTTGAGGAGGGAGAAGAATGGAGTATCTGGGCAGAGATATAAAAAAACTGGGTTTTGGTCTGATGCGGCTTCCGGAAAAAGACGGGACAGCCGATATTGAGCAGGTAAAAGAAATGGTAGATTTATTTCTGGCGGCCGGTTTTACTTATTTTGACACAGCATGGTCCTATCCGGGAAGTGAGGAAGCGACCCGCAGGGCTCTGGTGGAACGGTATCCCAGGGAGAGCTTTCAGCTTGCAACCAAGCTGGCTGCGTGGGTTGACTGTAAAACGAGGGAGGATGCCATCGCACAGTTTGAAACTTCCCTGAAGCGCACGGGAGCCGGATATTTCGATTTCTATCTGCTTCATAATCTGGGCGAGGGACGCACTCACTTTTTTGATGACTTTGATCTTTGGAACTTTGTGCAGGAGAAAAAGGCGGAAGGACTTATCCGGCACGCGGGATTTTCTTTTCATGCAGGTCCGGAGGAGCTTGATGAGATTCTGACAAAGCATCCGGAGATGGAATTCGTACAGCTTCAGATTAATTATGCGGACTGGGACTATCCGGCGATCCGTTCCCGGCAGTGTTATGAAGTGGCCAGAAAACACGGGAAACCGGTTATTGTTATGGAGCCGGTTAAAGGAGGAATGCTGGCGGCGCCGCCGGAAGCGGTAAGAAATATTCTGAAAGAGGGAGAAGAGGAACGATCGTTTGCGTCCTGGGCAATCCGCTTTGCTGCTGATCTGGATGGAATTATAACCGTCCTCTCCGGAATGAGCAATGTGGAGCAGATGAAGGATAATATAGCGGCTATGAAGGATTTTCATGGCCTTTCAGAAAAGGAAAAGGAAACGCTTGACAGAGCCAGGGAGACACTGAAAAATATACCGTTGATTCCCTGCACGACATGCAATTACTGTGCCAAAGTCTGTCCTATGGATATAGGAATTTCTGGCACCTTTACAGCCATGAATTACCTCACGCTGTATCAGAATAAAGAAGCAGCCGCCAACCAGGAGAAATGGCTGGTTGGGAAGCATGGGAAGAAAAAGGCCGGGGAGTGCATAAAGTGCGGGAAATGTGAGGAAGTATGTCCGCAGCATATATCTATCCGTGAGGAGCTTTCAAAGGGAGCAGGACTTTTCGGTATGTAGAACGTTGGGGGGCAGATATGGACAGCCGTGAACGGGAGCTGGCGGGTGGTAAAATTTTTGAAACGGCAGCAGAGGAGAATTTGTCCCGGATGACGCCGGACGGGGATACAGCGTGGAAAAAGTCGATGAACCGGATTCTGGCCGGTATGGTTCTGACTTCGATCACGCTTGATTTCTGGTGTCTTGGCTATATTCTTCCCGCTGTCGGCACGGTTTTAAAGCTTTTGGGGTTTCGTGCACTGAGAGATGAAAACAGGTGGTTCAGAAACTGTTTTTATGTGTCGTGCATTCGTGCAGTGTATTTTTTTCTGTCATTGATATTCAATACAACAATTATTTCATATTTGGCAAATGTTTCGCAGCTCATGTCGGTGCTGATGGCTGTAAATGCCATATTTCTGCTTGCTGAATCTGTATTTCTCCGGCGGGGCTTTATATCAGTTCAGCAGAATGCCGGACTTTCGCCCCATGCCGGAGGCGTTATGGCTCTGCTCCTGTGGCAGGTGTCAGGGTATCTTCTTGCTGTAATCCGGTATAGTGGTTTTTTTATCGCCGCGGCAATGGTTATCGGATATATTTTTATTATCCGGAATCTGTGTAAATTATCGCAGGAAATTGATGCAGCCGGATATTCTGTCTGTGCTGTGCCTGTTAAAGCCCGGGAACGCTGCATCGCGTTTTCTCTTGGAGCGGTACTTCTGGCCGGCTTCGTCTGTGGATATACTTTTGGCGGCAGCTATCCTATGAAATGGGCGGCGCCTGATGCGGATGAGCATGCGGATGTGTCACAGATAAAATCTCATCTTATCAGTCTGGGATTTCCCGAAGATGTTCTGAATGATCTTTCCGCCCGGGATATCGCCGCCTGTGACGGTGCTTTGGAGGTTGTTGTTGATGTCACGGATGAGCCGGTAAACAAAGGAAGAACTGTGACGACAGAGTATGGAAACAGTGATTATCATCATACTGTTCAGAAAACAGTTTACGATGTCAGAGAGCTTCGCGTTACCGGTGTTGGCGTCCGGATTCCCGGTAAACGGGAGAGGTGGATTATTTTCCACCATTTTCTGTGGACTGTTGCCCCTGGTTTTTACGGCACTGAGTGCATTCAGTTGTGGCCTGTTTACCGGGATATTTCCGAGGGATGGCAGTGTGCCGGCGATGTGACCGGCCGTATTCTGGCTGACAGAGACGGAAAGACCCTTGTCTCGGATTATTATTTTCTGGGTACAGAAACATTTACTTCAGGCAGTTTTTTGGGGGGAAATCAAAAAAATACCGATGTCTTTGCAGCATTTTCCATGCCTCGCGGGAGTGAGAGGCAGAGAGGCTATATAGCTTACCCTGTTGATGAAGTTCAGGACGGCTATATCATCAGCAGCTGGTTTAATTATACGCACCAGAACAGCTGGCTTCAGTACCCGGCGATAACTGCCATGGAAAAAAGAATGGAAAACGGCTGGCATGATGCGGGTGCTTTTACTACAATCCAGGATGCCCTTCAGTTTTATCCGACAGATGAGGGTATTGAAATGATAAATTAATTTATCAGCAGTTCTTTTTTGCTGTCCTGAGCTTTGACGGGACATTTATCTGTGCGATTTCCAGCTGAGCAGAAGCGCGGAATTTATTATGACGAGCACAGAACCGGCATTATGGACCAGTGCACCTACGACAGGGTTTAAAATGCCTGTAATTGCCAGCACAATGGCCAGAAAATTAAGCCCCATGGAGAAACTGAGATTGTATTTTATGGTTCTCAGCATCCGTTTTGAGAGGGCGATCAGATGGGGCAGTTCCTTTACCTCATCATCAACGAGGGCAATGTCGGCTGCGTCCACGGCGATATCGCTTCCGATTCCGCCCATGGCAATGCCCACATCTGCTTTTTTCAGAGCAGGTGCGTCATTTATTCCGTCCCCGATCATACATATGCGCTCTCCGTTTTTCTGGAGGAGACTTATCTGTGTCAGTTTGTCCTCGGGAAGACACTCGGAGCGAAAATCTTTTATGTGCAGCTGTCCTGCGATGAAGGCAGCTGCATTTTTATGATCGCCGGTCAGAAGAAATGGTTTTATCTGAAGCTTAAGAAGACTGCCGATCATCTCCGCACTTTCTTTCCGGAGCGTGTCAGCCAGCACCAGGTATCCGGCCAGAGTCCGGTTGACAGCCAGATAAATGATGGTTGCCCCCTGTGAGAGACTGTTTTCTATTCCCCCTGAGGCCGAATCCGGAACCGTTATCCGGGATTCGCTGATCAGCTGGCGGTTTCCTGCAATAATTTTATCTCCATTTACAGTACAGGAAACGCCGCGGCCCGGAAGCATCTGAAAATCATCTCCGGCAAGCGGAAGATGCCCGTATTTCATTTTGTAGCCGGCGACAACAGCCTTTCCAAGGGGGTGTTCAGACAGTCGTTCGGCGGCGGCACAGAGTTCATACAGCTTATCAGAGCTGAAGGCGGCATTTACGGAACGGACATCTGTCACAATGGGAGTTCCGCAGGTAAGGGTTCCCGTCTTGTCAAAGGCAATTGCGGTCACGCCCGCAAGGCGTTCCAGCGCATCGCCTTCCCGGACAAGAAAACCGTGTTTTGTGGCGTTTCCAATGGCGGCCATGATAGCGGTTGGAGTGGCAAGCACAAGGGCGCAGGGACAGAAAACAACCAGGATGGTAACGGAGCGGATGATCTCGCCGGTTATAATCCATGTAAGAATGGCGGCAGTCAGCGCTATAATCACGATCCAGGTTGCCCAGCGGTCGGCGATGCCCACAATTTTTGCTTTTCCGGCATCCGCTGACTGGACAAGCCGTATCATCCTCTGAATGGAACTGTCTTGGCCGACTTTCAGAGCCCGCATATCAAAGGAACCGAACTGATTTACCGTTCCGCTGGAGACCTCGTCCCCCTCCGATTTATCGACGGGAAGTGATTCTCCCGTCATGACAGCCTGATTGACGGAGGTCTGTCCGGAGACGATGATTCCGTCAGCCGGAATAGTCTCTCCCGGAAGGACGCGGAGTATATCATTGATTTTTACCTGTTCAGCCGGGATGATTTTTTCATCCGTTTGTCCCGTAGCGGGATTTTCTGTGATGATTCTGGCTGTCTGCGGGGTAAGATGCACCAGTTTTTCAATGCCGGCCCGGGCCTTTGCTACGGTCAGTTCTTCAAGAAGTCCACCGAGCTGCATAATAAATGCGACTTCGCCGGCTGCAAAGTCTTCTCCGATGCACACAGATGCGATAAGAGCCAGGGAGACAAGCACATCGGCTTTGATGTCAAAAGATGTGATAAGACCGATAATGGCCTCGAGAATAATAGGGATGCCACATAAAATAATGGCGATCCAGGCAGCGTCAAAAGGCAGCTTTACAAGATCAAATATACTGATAAAGAGAGCAATTCCTGACAGTATCAGAAATAAAATATCTTTTTTTGTTCCCCCTTTTTCCAGCAGTTCTTCCAGATTATGAGCAAGTGTTTTCATGCTTTGCCATTCCTTCCTGTGTCAGATTTATACCTATACCTATATGGGTATATTATACATATAGGGGTATGGGTTGTCAAGAATATGAGGACGGTAAAAAGGTTTTGCGGTCTGATACTGCGTATGAAAGGCACATCCTGTTTTTCCGTGTATAATAATATAGGGAGCGTAAGCTTAATCTATGATAATATAATTAAGGCGTAGGGTTAATTATGGGAATGCCAGTTATTACTGCCAGTACGACTACAAGATCACAGGCTGTTACAGATATTATTGAATCTGTTGCACTTGAGGAGACAGCACTGTCTCACATTCTTAATGCGGAAGGCGAGAAGATACAGAAAATGGTCGCCATGCAGGATGTTACACCGGAGATGCTGCTGGCAACTAACAAGTCGGTAGAATCTATGGTAAATGCAGTTTCCAAACTGGAGATGATCCTTCAGTCAAAGCTTTCTGTATTTGAAGGCTGTCTGTGTGAAGAGAACAAAACAGTTTAATCTGTGTCAGATAAAGGACAAATTGACATTGGACGGGACTTCGTGAGAGGTCCCGTCCTTTTTAGGAACGCGGGACAAACTTTAAGCATATAGTGGAATGGACAAGAATATGTCTGATATTTTAATCACAGGAGGAGTATATATGGCAATTTTCTGTGGAATTATCCGAATGCGCTGACATGGACCAACAGTACGACTGCTATTTATGGTTCTGTGCTGGCACCTTTTGCTGCGGCGAACACAACTTTCAGTCAGATAAATGGAAATATTATATTTGACAGCTATTCGGGAAATGCGGAAAGCCACAATGAGCTGTTTATCGGAGAGCTGCCGGATCCGACAGAGTGTCTGGTAACGACAAGCAGCACGACAAGCAGCACAACAAGCAGCACAACAAGCAGCACAACGACCACAACTTCAACAACCTCTACTACTACTACAACTACGGCTGCCCCGGCATCCCGCAGTCAGGCAATTACAGATTTATTCGAATCTGTTGCACTGCAGCAGACAGCACTTTCTCATATCCTGAATGCGGAAGGGGAGAAACTGCAGAGGATACTGTCATTTGAAGAAATTTCTCCTGAAACAATTCTGAGCGCCAATAAATCAGTGGAGTCTATGGTAAATTCGGTTGCGAATCTGGAGATAAATCTGAAATCTAAAATAGATTTGTTTAGCGGGTGCCAATGCGCAGCTGATAAATAAAAGTCATATTTCTGGCGGGGTTATGTATGGCCCCGCCTTAAAATAAAAAGAAAGAGAGAGTATTTCGTATGAAGGTTGCCATATTGACCATGTTTTCCGGTTTGTCATCTACGTATTCTCTGGTAAATGTGGTTGCGGATCAGATAAAAATGCTTTTGTAGTCTGATGTGCAGGTAAAAATTCTGGTAAGTGAAACATGCCCTGATACAGAGAGAACAGGAGTGTTTCTGGATGAAAGAATTGAATGGATTAAGATTACCAATACATGTCGGGGAAAAAATATTGTTTGGCATGATTATTCCGGGACATCCGGCAGTGTGCATGAAACATTTTTTGAAGAGGCGGATTTGATCGCTGAAGATTTTGTAAAACATCTGCGGGACACAGATGTCTGTATCATGCATGATATTTTATATCAGGGCTGGCATCTGGTTCATAATATTGCAATAAGAAAAGCGCAGAAGGCGCTGCCGGGTGTGAGATTTCTGGCCTTTACACATTCACTTCCCGTCAATCGTCCGCTGAAGATGGAATATCCGTTCTCTGCCAGGTTTTCAGATATGCCGAGGACAAAATTTATATATCCCACTTACTCCGGTATTTCTGCTCTGGCAAAACAGTATGATATTCCTGAGGGAAAATGTGCTGTAGTTTATAATAGCCTCCCTGCGACGGAAGCTATGAGTAAAGATGTACAGCGGGTTGCGGATAATATTGATCTGACCGGAGCGGAAATACTGGCTGTGTATCCTGCGAGGCTGACAACAGGGAAAAGGTTTGAAAAGGTTGCTTCTCTATTGGGGGCTATAAAAACCAGGACGGAGAAAACTGCAAAGGTGGTATTCTGCGATTTTCCAAGCGCAGATATTTCCGGAAAAATTTATAAAGCAATTATACAGAGTGAAGGAAAAAAATTTGGACTCAGTGAAGAAGATATTCTTTTTACATCAGATATTGGATATCCGGACGGGTTTCCGCGGCAGGGAGTTTTTGAACTTTTCCAGCTGTCAAATCTTTTTATATGCCCATCCTATTCTGAATCCTTTGGGCTGACGGTTCTGGAAGCCGGGAGCAGGGGAAATTTCCTTGTTCTGAACGAGGCGGTTCCCGCACTGAAAGAGGTTGGAAATGCGCTGGGGGCTTATTTCATGCGCTGGGATGCGAGAAATTTTGGCTATGATACACGGGAAAAGTATACACCCTCAGAAAAAGAATATTATGAAGAACAGGGGAACATCATAGTAAATCTGATGCGGGAAGATCGCAGCCTGAATGCGAAGACGGTTATCAGGAATAAATACAGCTATAAATGGATATGCAGAAATCAGCTGATGCCGCTTCTGGAAAATCAGTAAGTCAGGCTGGTATTAAAGATTTTCCCTTAAATAATAAATAATTTCAAAGGCATTCAAGAAAAGAGACGCATTTTCCCGGAAAAATGCGTCTCTTATAAAATGCGTGTATGACAGTGTAAAATAAATGTTTCTCAATAATTTGCCGGAAAAGTTATTTCATATTAGCGAAGCGCTCTACTGCTTTAGTAAAATTTTCTATGGTTTTATCAGCATCTCCATGCTCTATGCCGTCGCGGACACAGTGTTTGATATGACCTTCCAGGACGACCTGTCCAACTCTGTGAAGCGCAGATTTTGCGGCATTGATTTGAGAGAGAACATCTTCACATGGAACATCTTCATCTACCATCCGGTCAATTGCCTGCACCTGACCGATTATTTTTTTCAGCCGCCGATGCAGATTTTCAGCATCCATACATTGTCTCATAATTCACCTCCATATACCATAAGGGGTATGTGTACATTATAGAAATGAGGTTAAAAATTGTCAATGCTGCAACAAATTCATAAGAAAGATGCCGGGCTCCCTTCAGGATTAGAATGGAATGGTCTTTCCTGTTTGTCTCCACTGTCTGAATTCTGCCGAAGCGGAAAGCAGCAGATCGGAGGAGGAGTTGAGTGCGGTTTCAACAGAGTCCTGAACTACACGGGAGTTTGACAGTTGAATAATAAAAAAATACCTCGCAGGCCTTATAAAACCTGCATTTTTTGTGTCAAATTTT
>CALWSF010000013.1 GCA_944384125.1 uncultured Lachnospiraceae bacterium
ATAAATTTCAGGGGCAGTTGTGACTCAAGCGAGTCACAACTGCCCCTGTTTTGGACTATCTATTTCCCGACAGCCCCATGCATGGCCGAACTGTTACTTTAAAAATCAAAAGCCGGAACAGGCAGTTTTTCTGCAGTACTGTTCTATTTTCTGTGTTTTGATACCCGGAAAAGAATCCAGTCCCGGATGTCGGCAAAAATCTCCTCCCGGTTCTGTTCATGCAGAAGTTCATGTCTCGCTCCCGTATAGAGCTTCATCTCCACATCCTCAAAACCCAGATCGCAATAAGAGGAAAACACTCTGTCCACACCGATTCCCCGCTCGCCGACGGGATCCTCAGTCCCCGACATAATAAGCACCGGCTGCCCGGTGGGAATTGCATCAAATCCCTCGCGGCACTCCAGTTTCAGCATTACCGACAGAAATTCATACAGTGATGAATTGGAAAAATAAAACCGGCAGAGCGGATCTTCCTCAAATTTCCTGTTTTCATCTGTCATGCGGGAAAGCCACTGGTACATTGTCAGATTTTTCTCAAAAGGGCCGTTAAAAATGCGCAGAGCCAGTCTGTGGAGGCGGGCGCTGTCCGCATCCGGTCCCCATTTTCTGATATCCCGCCGGACCAGGCGGCAGGCTGTCTCAAGAAAAAACCGCGGCGGACTTCCCGTTCCCAGAAGGATAATTCCGTCCGCTCCCTTTCCCATATAAACAGCCTGAAAACGCCTGACAAAAAAGGATCCCATGCTGTGTCCCAGAAGTACATGAAATGTGTCCGGATACAGACATTCCGCATAGTCTGAAATGCGTCTTAAATCTTCCAGAACACATTCAGCTCCGCCCCGGCACGCAAATCTTCCCATTTTCCCGGGCTCCGCTATCAACCCATGCCCCGGATGATCATGACCGATAACGGCAATTCCGGCATCATTCATTGCAGACGCAAATTCCCTGTATCGTCCGATATGCTCAATCATTCCATGAGCAATCTGAATAACGGCACCAGTCCGGCCGGCCGGCGCCCAGTGGATACCGTGAATACGTCTCTTTCCGTCTGAGGACGGAATAAAAAAATCAAACCGGCTGCCTGCCGCCATCCTGCCACCTCCATTTCAAAAATTATTTTTCGGGGAAACGATATCTGCACCGGAACGTACAGTCACTGCATTTTTTCTTCCAGGCAGGCACAGCCGGCTCTCCCTTAATCGTCTTAATAAGTTCCACCGCCGCTTTTTCCTGCATGGGATCTCCCTCAAGCACCAGACTGACTGCCCCCTCAGAGCCACCCACTCCGCCGGCCCCTGCAGCCCAGCCCTTTACGCCTGTCAGAAGTTCCAGAGATGCCAGCTCGTGAAGAATAATTCCGTTTGTGACTGTCACATATCCGCATCCACGTCCAAAGGTAAAAGAATACTCTTCAATCCCCTTCATATGTCTCTGAGCCTCCACGACAGAGGGGATCAGCTTCTCCAGGCCAACGGGAATCAGGAACCTGACGTTCTGCGCACAGATCTTCGGAAGCATCTTCATGATATTTCCTCCTGTAGGGTGCGCCAGAAAGAAACCCGCATTTCCATCCGGATCGATGGCATTGGCACCCTTCACATAGACATCTCCGCTTTTCATTTCATCTATGTAGCCATCCAGTTCTTCATACTCAGAAAGATTTCTGTTTTCAGGCTGCACCTGCCCCTTTTTAATCATAAAAGAGCGAATTCTGTCGTCCGGGCTCTGGCACAGAACCCCTTCCGCAGTCACGCCGCAGGCAAAACGGGCAATATCCATTCTGCTGTTAAGAAGTTCCTCCAGAAAGTATCCGGTTGTTGTTCCGTTGGAAACCAGAATATTTCCTTCTCTAAATGCTTTTTTTATCAGCGGGTGTGCAGCTGCTGCCTTTCCGATCAGTCTTTTTGACTCTGATGGAGTAAGCGATACAAGAATACTCATCATTTCTCCTTTCTCAGATGCAATCGGCCTGGTACCGATATTTTTCATCTCTTCCTGTTTCACAGTATGCCAAAAACGAGACGGCCCCAAAGGGCCCTCCCGTTTTTGTATATTCTGGTCTGAATAAATTTATTCGTTTCCGTACAGAGTAACAAGTTTATTCAGATACTCGTATCTTTCTTTAGCCTCAGACTCGTTCTTCTGGGCCAGAGCATTTGCTCTCTCTGCATTCTTGAGTGCCAGAGATGCGTAACGAACCTCTCCCTTTAAGAATGCCTGATAATCTCCTGTCGGAGCCTTGCTGTCGAGAGTAAACTTCTTCTCAGCAGCCGGATTGAAGCGGAAGTTGTGCCAGTAACCGCACTCAACAGCCAGTTTCTCCTCTGTCTGAGCCTTGTCCATACCCTTCTTGATACCATGGTTAATACACGGAGCATAAGCGATAATCAGAGACGGACCCGGATAAGCTTCTGCCTCTGCAATTGCTTTGACAGTCTGTGCATAATCAGCACCCATAGAGATCTGTGCGACATAAACGTAACCATAGCTCATAGCGATGGAAGCCAGATCCTTCTTCTTGGTATCCTTACCGCCGGCTGCGAACTGAGCAACCGCACCGGTCGGGGTAGCCTTGGAGGACTGTCCGCCTGTGTTGGAATAAACCTCTGTATCGTAAACCATGATGTTGATATCCTTGCCGGAAGCAAGTACATGGTCAACACCGCCGAATCCGATATCATAAGCCCATCCGTCTCCTCCGAATACCCACTGAGACTTCTTAGCCAGGAAATCTTTATTCTTTACAATCTCCTTGCAGTTCGGGCAGTCGATTCCGTCAAGAGCAGCAACCAGTTTGTCTGTTGCAGCGCCATTCAGTGCACCGATTCCGAAGGTATCAAGCCACTCCTTGCATGCAGCCTTTACTTCCTCGGAAGCCTGCTCTGCAGCCATAACAGCCTCTACCTTTGTCTTCAGGCCGTCACGGATTGCATTCTGAGCCAGAAGCATACCGTAACCAAACTCTGCGTTGTCTTCGAACAGGGAGTTATCCCATGCCGGGCCCTTGCCCTCTTTGTTTACGGTATAAGGTGTAGACGGTGAGGAGTTACCCCAGATGGAGGAACAGCCCGTCGCGTTGGAAATATACATACGATCACCGAACAGCTGCGTAATCAGCTTTGCGTATGGAGTCTCGCCGCAGCCTGCGCATGCGCCGGAGAACTCGAGAAGCGGCTGCTTGAACTGGCTTCCCTTAACCGTTGTCTCTTTGAATTTATCTATTACATCCTGCTTAATCGGAAGTGTCTGGCCATAATCAAAGCCCTTCTGTGCATCCAGGTTCGTCTCAAGACCTACCATGGTAAGAGCCTTCTCGCCCTTCTTGCCCGGGCAGACATTTGCACAGGAACCGCATCCCGTACAGTCAAGCGCAGATACAGTCATGGTAAACTTATACTGCGGCATGCCTGTCATCGGCAGTATCTTTGTTCCCTCCGGAGCAGCCGAAGCCTCCTCCTCTGTCATGGCAACAGGACGGATAACCGCATGCGGACATACATAGGAACAGAAGTTACACTGGATACAGTTATCCGGATTCCACATCGGAACATTAACGGCAATACCGCGTTTCTCATATGCGGAAGAACCGGAAGGTGTGGTACCGTCCACATAATCCGTAAACGCAGATACAGGCAGGTTGTTTCCTTCCTGAGCGTTCACAGCAGCCTGAACCGTATTTACAAATTTGACAACATCTGCTCTTCCCTCTGTTGCATGAGTCATGTCAAGTCCCTCATCAGCAGCATTCTTCCAGCTCTCGGGAACCTGAATCTCAACCACGTTATGAGCACCTGCATCGATGGCAGCCCAGTTCTTCTTAACAACATCCTCTCCCTTGCGGCCGTAGGTTGCCTTTGCAGCAGCCTTCATGAGCTCAATCGCTCTCTCCTCCGGAATGATGTTGGCCAGCTTGAAGAAAGCAGACTGAAGAATCGTGTTGATACGTGTCGGACCCATACCGGTCTCAATACCAAGCTTAACACCGTCGATGGTGTAGAATTTAATCTTATGATCTGCGATAAATTTCTTTACCTGACCCGGAAGGTGCTTCTCCAGCTCTTCCATGTTCCACGGACAGTTGAGAAGGAATGTACCGCCGTCTACCAGCTCCTGAACCATGTTGTACTTGCGGATATAAGCCGGGTTGTGGCAGGCAACAAAGTTTGCCTTGTGGATCAGATAGGTTGATTTGATCGGCTTATGTCCGAAACGCAGATGGGACATGGTAACACCGCCGGACTTCTTGGAATCATAATCAAAGTATGCCTGTGCGTACATATCGGTGTTGTCGCCGATGATCTTGATGGAGTTCTTGTTTGCGCCTACTGTACCGTCTGCGCCCAGACCCCAGAACTTGCAGTTAACAGTTCCTTCCGGAGTCGTTACAAGGGGAGCGCCAAGCTCCAGAGAAAGATTTGTAACATCATCCACGATACCGATAGTAAACTGTTTCTTCTCTGTATTATCATATACGGCAACAATCTGTGCCGGTGTCGTATCCTTGGAGCCAAGGCCGTAACGTCCGGTAAAGATCGGAGTCTGATCAAACTTTGTTCCCTTGAGGGCTGCAACAACATCAAGGTAAAGCGGCTCGCCGAGAGCTCCCGGCTCTTTCGTTCTGTCAAGGACTGAAATCTGTTTTACCGTATCCGGGATTGCATCTACGAGAGCACCGGCTACGAACGGACGGTAAAGACGAACTTTTACAACGCCGACTTTTCTTCCCTGAGCTACCAGATAATCAATGGTCTCCTCAATTGTATCGTTTACAGAACCCATTGCGATGATAACATGCTCTGCATCCGGAGCACCATAGTAGTTGAAGAGCTTGTAATCTGTTCCAATCTTCTCATTTACCTTGTCCATGTACTCCTGAACGATTGCCGGAAGGGCATCGTAGTAGGGATTGCAGGCCTCTCTTACCTGGAAGAAAATATCCGGGTTCTGAGCAGAACCTCTCTGGCACGGATGGTTGGGATTAAGTGCATTTTTACGGAATGCATCGATGGCGTCCATATCTGCCATCTCTTTCAGATCCTCGTAATCCCATGTCTCGATCTTCTGAATCTCATGGGAGGTACGGAAACCGTCAAAGAAATTGATAAACGGAATCTTTCCCTTAATGGCAGCAAGATGAGCGACCGGTGTCAGATCCATAACCTCCTGAACACTGGACTCACAGAGCATTGCACATCCTGTCTGACGGCACGCATAAATATCAGAGTGATCGCCGAAAATAGAAAGTGCATGGCTTGCCAGCGCACGCGCGGAAACGTTAAATACACCCGGGAGCTGCTCGCCCGCAATTTTATAAAGATTCGGGATCATAAGAAGAAGACCCTGTGAAGCTGTATAGGTAGTCGTCAGCGCACCGGCTGCAAGAGAACCGTGTACAGCACCGGCTGCACCTGCCTCGGACTGCATCTCCGTGATCTGCACTGTGTGACCGAAAATATTGGTTCTTCCGTCAGTTGCCCATTCGTCTGTGGCTTCCGCCATAGGAGAAGAAGGGGTAATCGGATAGATAGCCGCAACATCAGTAAACGCATAAGATGCATGTGCTGCTGCGTGGTTTCCATCCATGGTTTTCATCTTTCTTGCCATAATGAATGTTCCTCCTATCAAAAGTGAATGTACCAGTAAACATATCCCTATCCGGATTTTTACCTGATAACATTATAACAACTTTTTGTTAAAATGCAAACAAATTCGGAATGTTCCCGCGTATTATTTTTCAAACAATGACCGATGACTTTCTTTGCTCCGTCAGGTTGTTTTATTTCTTCTATAAATAAAAAAGGATTTCTCTCCCCATGTCCGCAGACATGAATGAAAGAAATCCTCTTATCAGATGCTTTTCCTCTGTCTTTATGCAGCACCCGGACCTGCCGGTCCCTGTTCCACAACAGGGTTGGATGGCTGAGGTGCAGGTGTCTCAACGGGGGTCTGCACTGCAGGCGCCGTAGTCTCTTCAGTAACCTGATTTTCCCCGCCGGCAGAGGTTTCAGTTCCAGGGCCTGCTTCAGCTCCAGGGCCTGCCGGAGCACTCTCCAGTCCCGACGCACTTTCTCCGGGCAGAGACTCAGCCGTTGACTCCGCAGACGGATCTACCGTGGTAATAACCACACCTGATGTATTGCGCTTGATCGTTGCCGCTTTTCCCCGATAACTGCTGTTATGGAAAAACTCCCGGCTGACTTCCTGATCATCTTTATACGTAACGAGATAGGTCGTCCAGCGGGTTCCGGGTGTCGCCGCTTTAACCTCTATCTCCTGATCCAGCGGAACCGTCTGATCCTCCTCATACACCGGAGCCGGCGGATCAATATCGCCTGTCTTCTCTGATGACATGCGAATCTTAACACCGTCTTCCAGAATCTGAACACCGTATATGGAGGTTGTCAGCTTCTTGCTGGAAATATCAAAACTGGCCTTGATGGCAATAGGATAATCCGAATTGTTAACAAACTTGAAATCCGGACCGCCATAGCTGACTGCGGCATCCTCTCCCGGTGTTACATAGGACGGCTCATAGCTGTGCGCGTGGCGCTCCGTACTTTTAAGGCCTGCAAAAATCACAGCGTTATAGAGAGTCGAGGACACCTGACACACACCGCCGCCCGGTTCCTGAACAACCTCGCCGTTTAAGTAGGCTGTCGCCGGCTTATATCCCTTTTCCTCTGTCCGGGCACCCGTCGTATCGTTGAATGAAAACTCCTGACCCGGATTCACAATCGTACCGTTTAATGCCTCAACAGCCAGACGTATATTCTCGTTACGGTTGCTGTTGGACGTCGTCGTTGTGGAATAGGTTCCGATAGTTTTATACTTTTCCCGAAGCTGATCAGCCGTCATTTCCGGAGACACTTCATTTACCTCTGCCTCAATAACAGCTGAATAGTTTTTCTCCTGAATGGCAGCTACCATATCCTCTGCAAGCTTGTCCTGGTCAATAACAAGACCATTCGTACCTTCTGTAAATGTAAATTTCCCGGTGTCTTTATCATAGCCGGAAATACCGCCGTTTTTCGCCACCATGTTCCAGTTTCCGGCCACAAGAGCCGCTTCCGCCTTTGCAGCCTCAATCATGTTGTCGGTGTTGACCTCATAGGACTCTCCCGGCTTAAGCTCTCCCGCATATATCTCCTCCAGAAGCTCGTCAACCTTGGCCTCCATCAGATTGCTGACAGGTGCTTCCTTGTCCTCGTACTTGACTTTCATATCCCATCCGTACTGATCAAGAATTGCCTGTCTGGCTTCCTCCTGCGTTTTCCCGGAAATATCAACTCCGTCCACCGTAATCTGCTCTCCGGCCTCCGCCGTGCTCTCAGTTGATTCTGTGCTTGCCTCGGCTCCGCTGGTTTTTGCACACCCGCGTCCTATAAGAGCGGCACAGAGAATTACCACCAGTACTCCAATAACAATCAGCAGAATCTGCGTAATGTCAAGTCTTGGTCTCTTTTTTCTTCTGTCGTGGTGGCCTGTCGTCCTGGAAGCACTTCTTCCTGCCGTAGTCCTAACCCGACTGAGTCCCTCGTCTCTGGAAGTTCTTGCCGCACTGCTTCTGCGGCTTCCTCCGCGCTGCATTGATGTTTTATTTGATTCTCTCCTTCCGGAGATATTGCTCCTGTAATTATCCATATTCTTTTCACCTGTCTGTTAAAACTTTCTAATCACTGATTCAGTATAACACAATTCCAAAAAAAGAAAATGACTTATTTCTTAAATATTTATTTTTCTATTTTTATTACGTCACAACCGGAAAAAAAGACATATTCATTGGTAATTTCGCTATTTTTTGCCTGGCAGTTTTTTACACTGCACGCAGAAACGGAACAATAGATCCGGGAATCGATTTGTGATAAAATTATTTATGAAATATTATTCTGCAGTCAGAATGAAAAACCAGCTGATTATTCCGCAGAATCTTTCAGAAATTATTAAGGAGGAACTGATCATGGACTGGATTGATCTGCATGTACATTCATCTGCTTCCGACGGAACCCTTTCTCCGTCGGAAGTTACCCGTCTGGCATTTCAGACAGGCCTCAGGGCATACGCACTCACGGATCACGATACAATTTCCGGAATTGATGAGGCTGTAAAAGCCGCAGATGGCTGCAAGCTGGAGGTTATCGCCGGCATTGAGCTGTCCTGCCCATACAGAGAAAAAGAAATTCATATACTCGGTCTGTACATCGACAGTCAGTGTGAAGAACTGAAGGAGGCACTGTCATCCTTACGCGCACAGAGAAGAGAACGCAATGAAGCACTTCTCCTGCACTTTAACCGGGACGGTTTTCCTATCACAAAAGAAGATCTGATTGGAGATGGCGATGCCGGTGTTATCACAAGAGCCCACTTTGCCAGAGCCCTGCTCAAAAAAGGCTGTGTTTCTTCCATGGATCAGGCCTTCCGCTCTTACCTCGATCAGGGAAAAAAATACTATCTTCCCAAAAAAACAATTCCTCCCCGGGAGGCTGTCCGCCTGATCCGCAGAGCCGGCGGTTTTCCGGCCCTGGCGCATCCACTCCAGTATAAACTGGGATGGAAAATGACCGAAGAGCTTATCCTGTCACTGAAAGAACAGGGACTCGCGGGCGTTGAAGCCTATTATTCTTCTCATACACTGAATGACTGCCTGCGGCTGCGTGACATCTGCCGGCGACACGGTCTTCTTCCCACCGGCGGTTCTGATTTTCACGGAGACAATAAACCGGATATAAAACTGGGCAGAGGACGCGGACGGCTCTATGTTCCCATTTCTCTTCTTGAAGATATCAAAATGCACTTAAGAGAGGAGGTAATTTATGATAATCAGTGCCAGCCGGAGAACTGACATACCTGCCCATTACTCAGACTGGTTTTTCAACAGACTGAAGGAGGGATTTGTTCTCGTTCGAAATCCCATGCGTCCCCGTCAGGTAAGCCGTATTTATCTGAACCCTGAAACTGTGGACGGCATTGTTTTCTGGACAAAAAACCCGGCCCCCATGCTTGACAGGCTTCATCTTCTGAAACCCTATACCTTCTATTTTCAGTTTACACTTACCCCATACGGATCGGATGTGGAGAGAACACTTCCTTCGAAAGAAAAATTTATTATCCCCACATTCAGAAAACTGTCTGAGCTGATTGGGCCTGAGCGGATAATCTGGCGCTATGATCCCATTTTTATTAATGACTCATACACGGCAGAATATCACATACGCCGTTTTGGGGAACTTGCCGCCGCTCTTTCCCCCTACACAAGGAGATGTACCATCAGCTTTCTGGATTTTTACAGAAACACAAAGAAAAATTTTGCATCGTGCCCCATTCGCCCTCTTACCCCCAATCTCCAGGATTTTCTTGCCCGAAATCTGGCTGCAACTGCTCACAGCTGTAATCTCCGGATCGACGCCTGCGCGGAGGAAAGAGTTTTTTCCCGGTATGGCATTGAAAAGGGACGCTGCATAGACGACCGGCTGTTTGGTCAGCTGACAGGACTTGCCTTCAGAAGCATTAAAGACAAAAATCAGCGTCCGCAGTGCGGATGTACGGAAAGTATTGATATCGGCGCCTACAACACATGTCAGAACGGATGTCTGTACTGTTATGCCAATTACAGTGAAAAAATGATTCCCCGCAATATCATGAAGCATGATCCCACCTCTCCCCTCCTCACAGGAAACATTGAGCCCGATGACCGGATAACAGACAGAAAACTGCAGACCAGCATTATCAGTTCCTCTCTTCGGATACCGCAAAAATAAAAGATCGAAGTTATTTTTGGGAAAACTTCCACTGCCATCGGGCCAGCCTGACCCGATGGAGCCTGCCAGGGAACATATATCATTGAAATATTGAAATGATATACAGTTTATTCTTATACACTTTAAAAGGAGCAATTAATATGAACAGACACGAATTACTTATAGAATTAAATAAAGATAACTTCAGTTTTTTTCATATGGGGCAGGATGAATGCCATATAAGGCTGGATGACGATTCGGAAATTATAATACAATTATCAGATGGTTCTATTTCTGAGAAACGAATGGATTTGCTGAAAAAGATATTGAAAAATTATGAAAAAGATATAGCAAAGGCTGTTCGATATCTTAAAAACTTTGATCTTGATATCGGGGATAATTGCTTTCTTTATGGTATATTTGTCGGAGAATTTAATTTTGGTTCACATGGGCGGTATCTGTTTGATGGATTTACAGTCAGTCTTAAAAGAGAAAATGGAACGATACAGGACCCCCAAAATTCAGGTATTTATACAGTACAGTTTAAAGCGGACGGATGGCCATTGGGAATTTCCTTATGGTTTGAATGATTTGCATTAAAATCCATTAAATTTACTTGTAAAGAAGTAATGGGATATACGAAAGCAGCAGATACAGCCCCCTTTAAGGACTAAGGACCTGCGGGAGAAATTCAAGGCCACCCACCAAGGCGCGGCCGGCAGGTCCGCGCCTTTCCCATGTCCAAAACTGAACAGAAAACCTTTCTGTGATACGGCAAAGATAGAAGCTTCTGTTAAACAAAGGAGGCCGGTTCTCAATTCATTATTGTATTTTCAGCTTTTTGCGGCTGCCCATTTTAAAATACAGGAAACGAGGCTTTCGGCAGACGGTTCGTCTGCCATAATGATTTTTCTGATCCCGGCTTTCCGGGCAGCTTCACGCGTCCGTTCTCCGATACACACAGCTGTAAAAGAATCCTTTTTGCTGTCGTTTGATCCGGTTAATTCCAGAAATCCTCTGACAGTGGAACCGCTTGTAAATGTTACCAGATTCACACTTCCCTCTGAAATCATGCTTTCTACCCGTGCCGACACGGCAGAGGGTTCTGGTATCACTGTATCATAAAGCGGAAACTCATCAAAATCAATTCCCGCACTGCTCAGCGCTTCTGTAAGATCCTGAGAGCCTTCCCTTGCACGCAGAATCAGAATTTTCTCATTTTTTCCCACCAGTTTTGCCAGTTCTTTTCCCAGCTCTGACGAGTAAAATCTTTCCGGCATATAATCAGGGAAAAAACCTCTTTTTCTCAATTCTTCTCCTGTGGCCTTTCCTATCACGGCAAACCGGATACCGGAAAGGCAGCGCAGATCACGCTCTCTGTCTTTCATTTCCTCAAAAAAATATTCAACTCCTGTTGGACTTGTAAATACAAGCCAGCTGTAGGAAGAAATTCTTTCCAGATAACCATCCGGAAGATCCAGTCCGTGCACGCTGCTCCTCGATGTCCGGACAGTCTTTATGGACGGAAGCTCTATAACTTCTGCCCCTTCAGCCCGCAGGGCGGCACTCAGACTTCCAGCTCTCTCTCCGGGACGGGTTACCACAATCCGTATCCCTGACAGAGGACGTTTCTGAATCCAGGAACAGCTTTCCTCAAGCCGGCACACCTCTCCCACTACCAAAACAGCCGGGGCTTTAATTCCCGCTTTTTTTCCGTCTTCTGCAATCCTGTCAAGCTGTGAAAAAAAAGTTTTCTGAGACGCCAGTGTTCCTTCCTGAATAAACGCCGCAGGTGTCAGAGGACTCATTCCCGCCTCCATGAGTCCCCTGCAGATCCGTTCTGCCGCAGAAACTCCCATCAGAAAGCAGAGGGTTCCTCCCGCCTTCGCCAGTGCTTTGTAATTTATCTCCCCGCTGTCTGATCCGTCCTGCCGGTGTCCCGTTATCACATGGACTGATGCGGAAACGCCTCTCTGTGTAACAGGAATTCCGGCGTAAGCAGCAACCGCAAAAGCGGAGCTGACTCCCGGTATCACTTCAAACGGAATCTGTGCCCGGGAAAGTGCCTCTGCCTCTTCTCCCCCTCTTCCGAAGACAAACGGATCTCCTCCCTTCAGCCGGACTACTGTACCGCCCCGTTTTCCTTCCTCGATGAGAATCTGATTAATTTCTTCCTGCGTTTTTGCATGACGGCCGCTCCGTTTTCCCACATCAATAAATCTGGCATCCGGGCGGGCCATGGAAAGAAGCGCCGCTCCCGCCAGTGCATCATAAATAACCGTATCAGCTTTTTCCAGAACCTCTTTTCCCCGAATCGTCATAAGGCCCTGATCTCCCGGTCCCGCTCCTGTGAGATAGACTTTTCCCGGCTGGCTGCAAAACGCCTCCTTCTTCAGTCTGAGTGCCAGGCTCCTTCCCATTTCCCCGGCCTTTTCCGGACTTCCCTCTATCTTCCCGGTGCGGCTTATTTTCCTGTCTTCATCATAATAGAGGCCTGTTAAAATAAGCCTGCCGTTTTCCAGACGGGATACGGCTGCCGTAGGAGAACTGCATCCCCCGTCAAGCGTTCTGACAAATTCTCTCTCAGCCTCTGCCATTATCTCTGCCTCCGCCGAGCGAATCTTTGAGACAAATTCCCACCCCGGTTCTCTCCGCCCCTGTACTGCAAGAATTCCCTGCCCGGCTGCCGGAATCATTTCCTCCGGTTCAAAATACCGGCTGATCCGGTCAGTAAGCCCCATCCGGATAAGACCTGCTGCTGCCAGAATCAGCGCATCGTACTCCCCGTCATCAAGCTTTCTTAAACGCGTTGTAATATTTCCCCGTACTCCTTTGAATACTGCTCCCGGAAAAAGTTTCTGACCCTGGAGTACTCTGCGCCGGCTGGACGTACCGATTACCGGATTCCCCGGGAGCTCTGTGAGCCCTCTGGCCAGAACAAGGACATCACGGCTGTCTTCTCTCTCAAGATACGCCAGAACAGGAAGATCTTCCGGGGTCTCCATAGGCATATCCTTAAGAGAATGAACTGTAAGATCACATCTGCCCTGCCGCAGCGCCTGATCCAGTTCTTTCACAAAGAGTCCCTTCCCTCCTACCGAATCAAGAGGACGATCAAGTATCCTGTCTCCTGTTGTTTTCATTGTTATCAGCTCTGTCTTTCCTTCCGGACAGGCTTCCTCTATATGCCGGATTGCGATCTCCGACTGAAGCACCGCCAGAGAACTGTCCCTGCTTCCGATGCGTATTGTCTTTTTGGATATTCTATCTGTCTCCATCTGCTCTCTCCTTTTCCTCAAGACACCGGCGAATCGCTGCGATTGTCTTCTTTGTTTTTCCGTGATCGTCTCCTGTTCCTGCAATACCCACTGTCACTTCCCCCGATGTCACAATTCCCGGAAAATAAAAATCCGAGTGATGCCTGTCTCCGGCCACATTGACAAACGCGCCCGATGCCCGGCCGTCCGCTTCAGCCATTCCGTCTGCAGCCGCATCTCCTGTTGCAGTCAGAACAAGAAAAAAAGCGGATACCGACCAGATCCGCTCCCTGCACTGTGCATACGGCTCCCGGATAAGCCGGATTCGGCCTTTTTTTGCCAGCTCCTCTATCTCCGGCAGCACTTTTTCTGAGACGACTGTCAGATCTGCTCCAAACTGTTCCAGCACCTGAATTCGCCTTGCAGCTACATTCCCCGCCCCTACAACAAGGACAGGATGATTCTCCATATCAAAAAACAAGGGGAAAAAACTCATATCTTCTCCTCCTGAAAGTCATCTTAAACCATTTTCATTACCCATTTCAGCCTTCTGTTTTCCCATTGTAACATCACTCCCCCTGAAATGCAATCATTCCCAAATCCGGCCCACACCGTTTTTTTCGACAGTTTGCTTGTCATTCCCTGTTTTTTTCTGTATACTTGACAAAGTACCATGAAGCAAAACAGATTAAGAGGAGAATCACATCAATTATGGAAGAAATATATAGCGCCATTGAAGAAAAAATCAAAGCTTCCGGATATGAAGGATGCATTGACGGAGAGACCATCTACAATACCATCTGTGATGAAATTGAAGAAAAGGAAAATGGAACTTATCTTTTCTTTACAAAAGAAGATACCGGAACTGTTTTTGAATATAAGGTAGATGTAATGGATGATTCCTTTAACCTCTCCTATATCCATATTACCGCAGAATCAGGCATATTTCACATCGATTTTGACAATTAAAAACATTCTTTTCCGGGATCATCTCTCGTTTTTTCACAGGAAGACAAGCCCGATTCCGGAAATTTTTGGAAATTCTGTTTCTTGCCTCTTACCCGCCTGTTTGATATAATAAGATTGTTAAAATATTAACCCATTCATTTTGATTCAGGAGGGTTCAACATGAAAATTCAGAATATTTCAGATGTAGAAAAGTTTTTCAAAGTAGTCGATGAATGTAAGGGAACCGTAGAACTGGTATCCCCTGAAGGCGATCGAATTAATTTGAAATCCAAACTGGCTCAGTATGTCTCCATGGCCAGCATCTTTTCAAACGGATATATTAAAGAGCTGGAGCTGATTGCCTACGATAAGGAAGATATAGACCGTCTGATTAAGTTCATGTACCAGGGAGAATAACCGTTCCTCTCATGAACATATCATATCTTACAATAATGGAGTGCTGCAGGATTATCTGAACTGATAACCGGGCAGCACTCCATTATTATTTATCCCGTCTTTTTTTACAGTCCTTTCTGTTCAGTCTGCGGTTCACATCCTCCCTGAGCAGGGTGTAGAGAACTGAACACAGCGGGATAAAAACAAGCATGCCGATAATTCCCATCATACTGCCGCCGATCGATACTGCCGCCAGCACCCAGATGGACGGGAGACCCACTGAATTTCCGACAACATGAGGGTATATCAGATTACCCTCTATCTGCTGCAGAACAAAAAACAGAATAGTAAACCAAACCGCCTGTATCGGGTTCGTCATAAGCATCAGGAAAATACCTACCGCACACCCTATAAATGCTCCGAAAATAGGAATCAGGGCTGTAAAAGCAATCAGAACTCCTATGAGAAGAGCATAAGGAAGTCTTAACAGGCTCAGTGAAACAAAAAACATGAAGCCAAGTATAACCGCCTCCATACACTGCCCCGTCAGAAAGCGTGAAAATGTCTGTTCCGTCAGACGACTGATGCGAAGAACCTCTTTAACTGTCGATTCAGGCAGATAGGCACGCAGCATTTTTGTGATTTGACGTGCCAGATTTTCTTTCTGCAGAAGAATATAAATGGCAAAAATAAAAGCGATACTGAACGCCGTAAGGCCGCTGGCAATCGACATGGCAGCTGTCAGCGTGGAGGACAGAACCGTCCCCGCTCCTGTCGTCACAAAGCCTGCAATTTTTTCCAGTGTCTCTTTCCAGTCAATTTCAAGCTGCATCCCATCAATATAAGAAAAGATCTCCGGATACTGTTTAAACTGATGCTCCAGAAAACCGCGAAGGTTAGTAAAAAACTGCGGAATCAGATCCTTGAGTCCCAGAAGTGTATCGGTAATCTGAGGCACAACCAGAAAAAACACTACCCCCAGAACAAAAATCAGGAGGAGAATGGAGAGAAAAAGACTGACAGGTCTTTTCCATTTTTCTTTCTCCCCGAACCGCCTCCCACGGCGCCCGGAGAGAAGTTTTTCAATCCGCCGCATAGGTACATTCAAGATAAATGCGATGGCTGCCCCTGCCAGGAACGGAACAAGAAGGCGAAAAACCCATCCCAGAAAATCCAGGACTTTTTCAAAGCGCAGCGCTACTCCCAGAAGCACAATCGTATACAGAACCAGAAGCATAATACGCTTCATTGTTTCTCTGTTCAGCTCCACTTTTTCTCCTCCTCAAATTCTGCACAGATCTTCCCGAAGGTTTCCTCTATATCTCTCTGCGCAGCACGGAAAGTTCCCTGAACCATCTGGCTGCTTCCGCCTCCGCGCCCCTGCAGTGCAGTATTAAGCGCTTTTCCTGCATCCCGCACATCTGTACTGCGGCTTCCCATGCAGTAAGAATAGCCGCCGGAATCGTCCCCGGAACACACGAGAATAATTTTCCCTCTTCCTCTCTCCAGAAGACACTCACACAGCTGTCTTACCTGAACCGGAGCCAGATCCGGTTCAAAAACCGCAATTTTTCCGTTTCCCGCCGGAAGCTGCTCTGCCCTGAGCTCAAAAATACGCCGCCAGAGTTCTCCGATACGGGCATCTTTTTCCCCGTTTTCCCCTTTCAGACGTCTGACGGCATCTGCTGTGGCAAAGGTGCTGGCAGACAGCTGGGAAGAAATATCAAGAAGCTGATCCGTTTTCCTCTCATAGTCATACAGTGCATCTCTCCCGCACAGAAGGGAGATGCGCACGCCGCCTTTATAATGCATGACAGACAAAAATTTAATCACACCAATTTCTCCGGTAAAGGCCACGTGAGTACCGCAGCAGGCACAGCTGTCAGCATCAGGAATAACTATAATACGAATCTGCCCCTCCAGCGCCTTTTTGCTCCGGTAAGCCATATTTTTTCTCTCTTCCTCAGTCGGCAGCAGAACGGAAACCGGCACATTTCTCCACACAATCCGGTTTGCCTCTCTCTCAATTTCCATAAGCTGCTCCCACGTCAGAACCCCGTTTATGTCAATGGTCATCCCCTCTTTTCCCATATGAAATCCCACATTGTCATATCCATACCGGCGGGCAATCAGCCCGGAGACAATATGTTCGCCCGAGTGCTGCTGCATATTGGAAAAGCGTTTGTCCCAGTCTATCACACCTTTTACTGTCATTCCCGGCACAAGCGGTCTGTCCGTATAATGTACGACCATCTCTCCGGCTTCCTTTACATATGTGACCCGTGTTTCCCCCAGATACCCCGTATCAGAAGGCTGCCCTCCCCCTTCCGGATAAAAGGCTGTCCGATCCAGAAGAACAGCATATTTCTCCCCTTCCTGTCTGCAGTCCAGAATTTTTGCCTCAAACTCTCTCTCATACGGAGAGGTATAATATATCTTTTCCATGCCTTATCTCCTTTTTCTTTCTCAGGCGTTTTTCCTGCGGCCCCGATCAGTTTTTAATACAGAAAAATTAACCTGTGATATATGAGGACATTTTATCACAACTTTTCCTTTTTGCAAAAAATAATATAAATAAAAAAATCTGGAAACAGTGGCAAGCAGCCGATCATATGATGGAGTGTAAAGAAAATCTCGGAGGAACAAAACTATGAGTGATTTGGCAGCAACAAACTGCGGATGTGGATGTGAAACCAGCGGGGGCGGCTGCGGCTGCAACATTATCTTCCTGATTCTCATCTTACTTTGCTGCGGCGGTGGATGCGGCGGCGGCTGCTTTGAACATAACTGCGGCGGCGGCTGCGGCGGATTTGGAGGCGGATGTGAATGCCTTATCTGGATTCTGCTGCTTTGCTGCTGCTGCGGCGGCGGTGGAAACGGCGGCGGATTCTGCTGCTGATTTTCTCAGAAACCAGCCCAGTGAAATGCGGCCCGGCATTTTTGTGCCGGGCCGCGTCTTTTTACCGGATACATCTATTTTATACGCCCCACCTGGTAAATCAGAGCATTGCAGATGGCCGCCGCCACATTGCTTCCGCCTTTTCGTCCCCTTGCTACAATACTGGGAATATCCTTTCTGGACAGAATCAGCTCCTTGGCTGCAACAACATTGACAAACCCAACCGGCACACCTATGACCAGGCTGGGACGGACAATCCCCTTCTCAATCAGTTCATAGAGACGCACCAGAGCCGTAGGAGCATTCCCGATGGCATAAATTCCGTTTAACCCAAGGGCCGCTGCCTTATCCATGCTGGCTGCCGCTCTCGTTGTTCCCTGAGACCTGGCGTTCTCTGCCACATCCTCATCCGCCATAAAACAGTACACCTCACTGCCCAGAGCAGTCAGGGATTTACGGTTGATTCCCGCTTTTCCCATATTGGTATCTGTTACAACAGGCGCTCCGGATCGGAGAGCTTCCAGAGCTCCCTTTACCGCGCCCGGAGAAAATACAAGCGAGTCCGCATATTCAAAATCTGCCGTAGTATGAATAACCCGCTTTATAATCGGTTCTTCCTCTTTCGGAAAAGTCCTGCCTCTCAGCTCTTCCGTTATAATTGAAAAGCTTTTCTCCTCTATCTCAGAGGGAGAAATTCTCATAAGCTTATTTAAAAGTTCCTGTTCTGCACTCATTTTTCTCTCTCCTCTCCCGGACCGCGTCCGGATGAACCGGTTAAATTTCTCCTCCCCTTACAGTCCTTGGTTCAAAATTTCATATATATGCGGCATATCAAGACTTTCCCGGAGTATACCCGCAAGCCGGTCATACTGGGATTCCCGGTAAGCCCGATAATCTCTGCCGCACTCCCCCGAAGTCTCAGCCGCAATTCCTTTTCCCGCAAGAAGTGCTTCTATCACACCGGATGCAATCCCCGGTTCGTCAAATATTCCATGCACGTATGTACCGTACAGATTGCCGGAACAGATCCCATCTGTCTTTCTTCCGTTTCCTGACAGCTGTTTTTCCCGGAGTTCAAGAAAATAACGGCTCTCCCCCCGTGAATACACTGAAATGTCCTTTGCTCCGCTGTCCCCTTCAGAACATGTTTCTCCCATATGAATCTCATATCCGCTTACCTTTTTCCCGGACAGTGCGGAAAAAATACCGGAAACCCGGCCAAACACCCCCGTTACCTGTGTCCGGGTCTTTTCACTGCGAAACACCGTCACGTTGGGGAAAAGCCCCATCCCGGCAATGCAGAAGCCGGCTTTTCCTCCCTCAGTTCCGTCCCGATCCAGAAGCTTTTCTCCCATCATCTGATATCCTCCGCATATTCCCCAGACAGGAAGTCCCGCGGCTGCCTTTTTCTTTATGGCAGACTCCAGACCATTCTGCCGCATCCACAGCATGTCCTCCACCGTATTTTTGGTTCCCGGAAGAATAATCAGATCCGGTTTTCCCAGCTCTGAAAGACGGCTCACATAGCGCACACATGCGCGTCCGTCTTTCTCCAGTACATGAAAATCCGTATAGTTCGATAATCTTGGAAAACGGATTACTGCAATATCCGCCCGGGACAGCGCCGAATCTGTCCTTTCCATTCCGCCCTGAAGCCGGGTACTGAGACTGTCCTCCTCTTCCAGATCGATATCCATGTAGGGAACCACCCCCACAGAGGGAATACCGCATAGCTTTTCAAGCATTCTGACTCCCGGTTCCAGAATAGATCCATCGCCCCGGAATTTATTTACAATGAGTCCCTTTACCATCTGTCTTTCATCCGGTTCAAGAAGCATTACCGTACCATAGAGCTGTGCAAACACACCGCCTCTGTCAATATCCCCGGCCAGAAGCACCGGCGCACCGGCCATTTTGGCCATTCCCATATTGACGATATCATCCGCCTTCAGATTAATCTCCGCCGGACTTCCCGCTCCCTCTATTACAATAATGTCATATTTTCTGCAAAGACGCTCATACGCTTTCTGTATCACGGGAATAAGCGTCTTCTTATACGCAAAATACTCCCGCGCCGGCATGGTTCCCACAGGGATCCCGTTTACTATTACCTGTGAGCCCGTATCACTGGATGGTTTCAGGAGAATGGGATTCATATCACAATCAGGCTCCGTACCGGCCGCCTCTGCCTGCACCACCTGGGCCCGTCCCATCTCAAGTCCCCTGTCTGTAATAAAAGAGTTGAGAGCCATGTTCTGAGACTTAAAAGGTGCGACCCTGTATCCGTCCTGCCTGAAGATACGGCACAGCCCCGCCGTCAGAAGACTTTTCCCCGCATTGGACATTGTACCCTGTATCATAATCGCTCTTGTCATCTCAGTCCCTCCCTGACACCGAATTGATCTCCTCCGCATACTCTGCTGTCTTCCGGATTGAAAACAGAAGCATCATACTTTCTGCCAAGGCAGTTCAGAAGTCTTCTGTTCTCTTCCCTGAGCCGGACAGATGTGCGGTAAAAACGTTCATCCAGCCCCTCAAAATTTCCGCAGGAACGGATCAGCATCCCCTCCCTCAGACAGCGCATTCTGTAATCAGCCAGGTCATCCTCTGCCCTGCGAAACAGAATATAATTAGTCATAGACGGATATACCTTAAAACCGGCACGTTCAAGTTCCCGGCTCATATATTCCCTCTCGGCTTTTACAAAGCCCGCCGTCTCGTCCACAAAATCCATCCGGCTCAGAGCAGCCTCTGCCCCCGCCTGAGCCGGGGCAGACACTCCCCAGGGCTGCCGGACCGACTCAATCAGCCGGACTGACTCCAAATCCGCACACACAGCAAAACCAAACCTCAGGCCTGCCATGGAAAAAATCTTTGTAAAGGCATTCAGAATCATCACATGGCCAAAACGTTTCGGATCACGCTCGAGAAAAGGCATCAGGGAATACGTTTCCCGCTTTTCCAGAAACCAGTTAAAGCATTCATCCACAATAAGAAATGTGCCGCACTCCCGGCACACATCAGCCAGCATTTTTATCCATACGCCGGAAACCGCATCTCCCGTAGGATTATTGGGATTTCCTATAATCATAATTGAAGGCTTTTTTTCTCTCAGAAGACTGAAGAGTCTCTTTTCCTCCTCCTTGAGAGAAAAACCTTTTTCTTCCTGAAGATACACATACTCAACCGCACAGCCGGCCGCAGAGAGTGCCCGCCCATACTCCGAAAAACAGGGGGCCGCAAGAAGCGCCTTCCCGGGCCTGAGTGCAAACACGGCCGAAAAAAGGAGATCCGATGCTCCGTTTCCAAACAGAAAGCATTCTTCAGAAAGTTCCGTACCGGAAGAGAGAAGTACTTCTGCCATTTTTTTTCTGAGAGTTCTGTACAGACAGTCGGGATACCTCTCCCACATATTCCGGGATGCATGTACACACGCTCTCACTTCCTCCGGCATCCCCAGCGGATTTGTATTCACAGAAAAATCCAGCCCGATTCCCTCATATCCAAAAATGTCGCCCCCATGTTGTACAGTCAAAACAAGTCCTCCCTGTCAGTATATTTTCTGATTTCCCGCCAGAATGCCTAAATTCCCGACAGAAGAAACCATCTGACTGCCAGTGCAGCGCAGGCCGCCATCGCTGCGGCTGTTCCCATCAGACGGTTTGCGCGCCTGATATCTTCTGTCTCAACCGGGCGCAGATCGTCTCCAATATATGGTTTCTTCACAAGGCTGCCAAAATACCATGTATCCCCTGCAAGCCGTATGCCGAGAGCGCCGGCGCAGGCTGCTTCCGTCTGTGCGGAATTGGGACTTTTGTGATTTCTCCTGTCTCTTTTCCATATGCAAAACGCATTCTTCCCATCCATTCTGAGAAGAAATGCCGCTGTAATCATAAAAAGAGCCGACAGGCGCGACGGCAGAAAATTAACCGCATCATCAAGGCGGGCGGCAGCCCGGCCGAAGAACATATATTTTTCATTTCTGTAGCCTACCATGGAATCCATCGTATTAACCGCTTTGTAAATCCACCCTGCCGCCGGCCCGCCCAGTGCCAGATAAAAAAGAGGGGCAATCACACCGTCTGATGTATTTTCCGCCACCGTCTCTACGGCCGCCCGTGCAATCCCGGCCCCGTCCAGCCGTTCGGTATCACGTCCCACAATCATAGACACGGCCTGCCGTGCTTTTTTTGTATCTCCCTCAGAGAGTGCCCGGTACACTTTCATGCTCTCATCCCGAAGTGATCGGGCCGCCAGAAGATAATAAGTAAGAATTGCCTCTGCCGCTGCACCGAGAAACGGCGAAATCCGCCATGATGTCCGGAGAATAAAACACACGGCTGCCCCTGTGATAAACAGAATAATACCCGCAAAAAAAATTCCGGCTGCGCTCTCCCCCCGGGCCGAAGCCGGAAAAAGAGGGCGCACCCGATTCTCAGTTTTCTCAATCAGCCATCCTATTGCTCTTACCGGATGGGGAAAACGATGGGGATCGCCCAGGCAGACATCCAGAATAATCCCTGCCGCCATTGCTGCCAAATATAATTCCATGCTGTCCTCTCCACTACTTTATCCGCACCAGAACGCCGCACACAACCCGGTACACCTCCCGGGAAAATCCGGCAATTTGCTGACAGATGCGGCCTTCCCGCTCCCGGTACTCCCGTTCAAAAGCATCTGCCGGCACAATCCCGTACCCTATCTCGTCCGCTGTCACAACCGCATTTGGATTTTCTCTTATCAGCTTTCCCGCAAAATCCTCAGGGCTTTCCCCTTTCTCCATAAGGGTTCTGATTAAACTCTCCAGATGCAGCACAATTTCCGCTCTCAGTGCCGCCTCAGGAGAATCCGTCCTGCCGTCCGCCACATCAGGCTCACGCTCCGCCAGCTCACAGGACATCATGTTTTCAGGAAAGTCCTTTCTTTCCTTATACAGACTCACGGCTATGCCTGTTTTTCCCTGTTCTCTTCCGCCGATTACAAATATCATTATTCTTCCTGCTCCCCGCTGCACCTGATTCCAAGAAGAGCCGTCTGAACCGGTGTGTCTGCCGTAAGTTCAAGTGTTCCGCCGGGATAGGAAATTACATTGTCAAATTTCTCCAGAAAACGCGCAGGAGTATCCAGAACATCGTATCCAAAATTCTCTCCCCGGTAATGCATGGGAATTGCCACACGGGGGCGCAGCTTCTTAATCAGATCAGCCGCCTGCTGCGCATCAATGGTATAATACCCGCCCACAGGCACCATAACAGCGTCAAGTCCCGTAAGACTCTCCATCTGTTCAGATGAAAGCTCGCCTCCCAAATCTCCCAGATGGGCCACTCGGAGATCTCCGTACTGCAGAATCCGGATGGTGTTCATCCCTCTGAGAGCTCCCCTCTTATCATCATGGAAGGATTCCATCTGCGTCACATGGAACGGAGAGGGCTTTCCCTCTAAAAGCTCGACCCCCGATACACCGGCATGATCCCGGTGTTCATGGCTGCAGAGCACCTCATTGGCCGCCTCACGGATTTTCCCCAGTCCCGGCACATAATAATCCTCATAAGGATCCAGCACTATTACATATCCGTCTGCCTCGATCCTGAAGCAGGACTGTCCCAGCCAGGTAATTGTCATTTTCATCTGTTTATCCATATTGTTCCCTCCTGTCATATCATCAGATTATCAAAGTAAGAAGTGCCAGCACAAGCATCTGATCTCTCTCACACGCCTGAAGGAAATAGCCTGCCAGATCTCCCGTTATTCCGCCAAATTCCCGGACGGACAGGCGGTAATACCGCCAGAATGAAAAGAATGCTGCTGCCATACAGAAAATTCCGCACATTCCTCCAAAGTAAAAAAGCCATAAAAAAGACAGGAAAAGATAGACACACGATGTGACCGCAACCGCCTTTTTCGCCGCCGCATGAGAAAATGTCGCCGCCAGACCGCTCTCCTTCGCCAGCGGAAAGAGTGCCACAGACAGACCGCTGAGAGCACGCTCCAGAACAAATATGGCGGGAAAAAGTACTGCCTGATCTGCCGACAGCTGTGAAACCGCACCGAGATACAGCAGAATATATACCGAAAGGCTGATCAGGGCAAAGGCTCCTGTATGAGGATCTTTCATGATTTCCAGCCGCTTTTCCCGCGAACCATAGGAATGCACCGCATCTGATGTATCCAGATATCCGTCCAGATGTATTCCGCCTGTGAGAAGAAGCGGAACAGCCACTGCCACACAGGAACGGAATATACTGCCGGCACCCAGACGACTGCATAAAAGAAAAAAGAAAAGCTCTGCTGCCCCGATAACCGCCCCTGTCAGAGGAAAAAAACACATTGCATAACGCATTGCCTCATCTGTCCAGGTAACCCGCGGCATGGGAATCCGGGAATACATGGAGAACGCTATAACAAAGCTGCTTCCTATTCTCCTCATGCCATCTCCCGCCTCTCCTTTATCACAACCGGAATACCGCAGACAACCTCTGTCAGAAAATCAGCATTTCTCCCCAGCATACGGTTAATTCTTCCCAGAAGCCGGATATAGCGCTCTGATTCAGGGTCATACGACACTCCGTCGGAAAAAATTTCATTTGTTACAATAATAAGATCACAGCACTGTTTTTGCAAGCATTTTATTGCGGCTGCAATGCGCTCAAAAGCGCCCTCCTCCTGCCGGTAAAACTCATTTGCTGCCAGATTCGACATACATTCTAACAGAATTACACCCGCTCTGTCTCTACCATCTGCCGCAGACTGAAAGTGATATTCCTCAAGCTCTGTAAAACGCTCCACGGTTTCAAAACCTTTCTGAGCCCGCTGCTTCTTATGCCTCAGAACTCTTTTTTTCCCTTCATCATCCCATATCTGCATTGTTGCCAGATAGATCCTTGGCAGTTTACCCATGGATACCGCCAGATCCTCAGCATACTCAGACTTTCCGCTCCCGCTGCCGCCCGTTATCACATAAAGCACTCTGTTCCCCCCTCTGTTCTCTGCTGAAGCTTTACTGCATTTTTTCTTTCCCGCCATCATCAAAAGGATGGTACGCTCCTATCTCCATCTCTGTAAAAGTACACATCTGGCCGTAAACTGCCGCTGCCATATCAAGAAGCGGGAAAATAGTCAGGGCTCCCGTTCCCTCGCCCAGACACAGGCCGGCTGAAACAGCCGGATGAAGCTTAAGATGCTCCAGAAGAAGAACTGCCGCAGGCTCTTTTGATACATGGGACGCGAGCATAAAGTCCCCGGCTCTTTTATCAATCGCACATGCTGCAGCGGCCGCAGCCGCACAGATCACACCGTCAATCACAACAGGGAGCCCATATACTGCTCCTCCGAGAAAGACACCGGCCATCGCCGCCAGATCAAGTCCTCCCACACTCGCCAGAAGACCGACACCGTCATCACAGGACGGATGATGAAGCTTCAGTCCCCGCCTTATGGCATCCACTTTTCTTGACAGACCGTCCGCTCCCAGCCCTGCTCCGCGTCCTGTCACAGTCAGAGGATCTTTACCGAGAAGCACTGATGCCAGGGCACTGCTGGTTGTAGTATTGCCAATGCCCATTTCTCCCACTGCCAGTATCCGGTATCCCAGCCCGCTCAAAACACGGACAAGATCCATCCCGGTAAGAACAGCCGCCAGTGCCTCACGGCGCGTCATCGCCGGCTCTTTTGTAAAATTAGCCGTTCCCTTTCGGATTTTCCGGTCCGTCAGCGGATGGAACATACCTGATTCTCCCAGATCTCCCGCTATTCCCACATCTACCGGAAATACATCCGCGCCCGCCTTTTCTGCCATCAGGCAGGAACAGCTCATTCCGCGCGTAATACAGGAAGCAACCGCAGCCGTAACCTCCTGCCCCGTCTGAGTAACCCCCTCTTCTACCACACCATTGTCTGCGCAAAACACAAGGAGCACTCTTTTATTTATATCTATCTTTTCCGTTCCCTGCATTCCGGCAATCCGGACAATATCTTCCTCCAGAACCCCAAGACTCCCCAACGGTTTTGCCACATTCTGCCATCGCGCCAGAGCCCGCCTTTTTGCCTCACGGTCAGAAGACCTCATTTTCTTTTTTAATCCTTCCAGTTTTTCTTCCAGTTTTTCTTCTTCCCACCGGCGAAAATCTTCCAGAAGCTTCTCTATATCCGGGCTTTTTCTCTCTTCTCTGCTGTCCACGCTGCTCAAAATCTTTACTTCCTCTCTGTCCTTTTCTGATAATTTTTGCTTATTTCTGCTTTTAACCTGTCTGCTCTATTCTACCATAAATCCCAAAACATGAAAATATGCTGCCTTTTTCTGCCCCTTCATAATAACCGAATACTCCCCAATATCTCTTTTTTCCAAAAAAATACTCCTTTTCGATAAGAATCCCCGATTTCTGATTCTTTCCGAAAAGGAGTTATTTTTACTGAATCACAAATTAACCTGCTATGCCTTCCGAATCCGAAATAAATTTTTTATTATACACCTTTTAACATCCACTGATAAGAATCATATGCTGCGCGAAGGGAGACTTCTGCCGATTCCATATCGGCCTTTTTCTGATAATACTCTGCCTCTCCTGTCAGGTAATCTCCTTTATTTATGGCACCGGACTGATATTTTATCTGCAGGGCATGATAATCCTTCTCTGCCGCCTCATAAGCCGCCTGCGCTGCATCCCGTGCAAGGCTTAATGATGCTATTTCCTGATACTGCTCATCGATTGTTATGCTGGCCGTTCCTTTCGCGTCCTCCAGACGATTCTCTCTTGACCGCCGCTCTGCGTCTCCTGTTGCCGATGAACTCCTGAGAGACTTGACCGTAGAATCGGCGATCACTGCCATAGCGCGGTCAGAGTCAAGATCAAGCGCCTCAAGTTCATCCTCTGTAACTGCAGGAATCTCTCCCAGCTCCAGCGATGAGCCATTTTTTCCAATCAGAATTCCCAGCTGCCTTTTTGATGAATCTGCCTGGGACTTTGTCTGAAGAGCCGCTGTCTGGGCAGCCAGAAGTGTCTCCTCTGCCTCAAGAAGCTCCTCCTCCGTGCAGAGCCCTGCCGCCCTTTCCGCAACTTTTCTGTCGCAAGCAGCCTGACTTGCCTCCGCCGTTTTTTCAACACTGGCTGTCTGAGCTTCCATCTGTACACATGTTCCGAGAAGCGACTGAGCCATCTTTACCTGCTCCCAGACAATCCGATCTCTCGAAGCCTGGTTTGAAACAGAATTCAGCGATTCAAGGGAGCGCCGGTACTGTTTTGCAGAAGACGAAAGAATATCCGCATTCTGCTCATACACAGCAATCAGCGCCTCATCTCCACCCTCATCCTCCAGCTCATCCGCTTTATAATTCATATCTCCGATTCCGCTTACCATCGTGTTGTAGGCTTCCTCGTAAACGGCAAGACTGGTCTGGTAACTGTTTTCTGAGTTTAATGCCGTCACATTTCCCCGACGGACCAGTTCTTCCAGTTCCCCGTATTCGACCACATTGTCGTTCAGCTGTTCTTCTGTATAAGAGGACTGATTTTCTTCTGTATCTGAGCTTTCTTCTGTTCCCGTATCCACTGCCGGCCCACAGGCCGGATCCGCATCCGCTTCCGTCTCCGTACCGGAGATGAGGGGAGACTCCGCAGCAGACACGGGAAGTGCCAGATACAGGCAGGCCATGAGTCCGGCTGCAGCCGTAAAACCTGCTTTACCGAATCTTCTCATCTTTCTCCCTCCTTTTACGTTGCAGAAGCCAGGCCATTGACCGCCCATTCATAAGAAAGCTGCGCCTCCAGAAGAGACATGGCCGCTGTTCTCTCCTCGCTTACCGCACTGTCATACGAATATTTTTCTGACTGATATGCTGTCTGGCTTATGGTTCCCGCTGCGATTTTTCTGTCGGCAGACTGCATCTGCTTTTCTGCAAGCTCAAGGCTTTTCTTTGCCTGCTCATACTGATTTTCAGTAAGAAGCAGCGTCTGGTACGCCAGCTTGACATTAGACTTTACCGCCTCTGTACCGCTTGAGAGGCTGTTCTGATACTGCTCCTTCAGAGTGCTGGTCATAGCGTTGTGCGCCTCTCTCTCATAAATTTTCAGCTGATAATTATTTTCCACTGCCTTCGCAATATCCTCTTCCAGATTAACAGAAGCACTCATAGACTCCTGCGGCTTGGGAAGTTCCCCTATCTCTACTTCTGAGCCGTAATCCCAGCCCAGCATCAGGCAAAGTGATTCCTTTGTTGTCGTAATAGTATTCTGAGCAGAAACGACTGCTGCCTGAGCTGTCAAAAGAGATTCCTGCGCGTTCAGAAGATCACTCTGCGTCGCACTTCCGGCCCCTGCTTTCAGGCTTGCTGTCTCATAATCCTTCTGAGCCTTTTCAGCCTGATTCTGGCTGTTTTTAAGCGTCTCCTGGGCATTCCAGTATTCGATCATCTGCTTCTGGGCAGACTGAACCAGTGATTTTTCTGTCTGTGTATATCCCCACAGCATCACATCATCGTCTGTTACATTGTCATCTTCCATCTCACGCATCTGCTGTGCGGATGCCTCACTGTTCTGAGCGGACGCAAGAAGAGAACCGTAATTGGCATCATCCGAATCCGGATATTCAATGCTGCTCTCTATCTCATCCGCTGTGTCATAATAGTCCTCAGCAATGTCACTGCTGTCTTTTCCCTTGTAATCCTTATATTCAATCTGGTTCTGTTCAACTGTACTGTTATATTCATGAACCAGATCCGCAATTTCGTCAAATTCAAGCTTATCATCCTGCAGAGTTGCCCATTTTTCCTCTGTATATGCAAACGGCGGACTGGCCGCCAGAGCGCTTATCGGGGTCAGCGCCCCGAAAGCGGCAGCACAGGCAAAACAGGAAATTCCTCTGATGCATTTTCTATATTTCACTGTCCAACACCTCTTTCTGAATTATAATCCGGCATCAAAACCTAATCGATATCCGGAATCTCTTCCTTTTTCCGACGGCTCAGAAGTGCATAGTAAACCGGCACCATAAAGAGAGCCACAGCTACACCGACGGTAAGTCCGCCTATATCTACGATCGCAAGTCCCTGCGTTGTAGAACCGCTGCTTCTGATTGCCAGAGCCATGGGAATCATGGAGAGAATCGTCGTAAGGCTGGTCATCAGAATCGGGCGGATACGGGTTGCTCCTGCTTCTATCAGAGCAGTCCGCAAATCCATTGTCATTCTGTACTGATTTACTGTATCCACATAGAGAATACCGTTATTTACAACCGTTCCGACCAGAATCAGGAATCCCAGAAGGGAGGTCATACTGATGCTGACGCCCGTCAGCTTCAGAAGTCCGAATGAACCCACCAGACTGAACGGAATGGTTGTCATAACCATGACAGAAAACTTAACTGACTCAAACTGGGCGGACATTACAACAAAAATCAGAAATACAGCTGTGGCAATCGCCCAGTACAGAGCACTGAATTCTTCCTGCATCATCTGATCCCGGCTGTTCTGCCCGATGGAAATTGTTCCCGTCAGATTTGGCACAACAACCTCACTGTTAATTACAGAAGCCACATTGCCTCCCGTATAATCCGCCGAAATTGTGATCTCATAGGAGCCATCGGTCTTTGAAATAGAAGAAGGACTGTCTTCAAATATAACATCGGCCACATCCGTCAGCGCCACGCGTCTCCCGTCTGATGCTGTCAGGACGATATCCTCAATATTGTCTACCGTCTCATATTCTCCCTCCGGGTATTCCACCTGTACACTGATATCCTCTCCGTCAATCTTCAGCGTGGTTGCCTCAATTCCGCTGAGCACCTGATTTACTGTGTTGCCGATGCTGGATGCAGTGAATCCATATGCCTTCGCCATCACAGGATCAATTTTAAGGGTAACAATAGGAGCATTGTTCTCTATGCTGGAATGAATATTAATTACATCATTCCTCGCCGTCATCTCCTCGACAATTTTGTCACTTACCTCCTTAAGCTCATCATACTGGGCACCGTGCAGAATTACTTCATATCCCCTCTGTTTTCCCATAAAACTCATGGAAGTGGATGCCTCTACATCGATAGTAGCGTTTTCGATTTTATCCATATCTTTCTGCCACAGTTCCGCTACTTCATCCGTGTCCATAGTGCGGTCATCTTTAAGGTAAGCACTGATTGTTCCGCTGTCATCGTTATACCGGAGCATATAGGAATCAACCTGATCACTGGCCGCCACAATAGCTTCTGCCTGGGCCAGAGCACCCTCTACCCTTTCCTGCTTTAATCCGGGCCGCGTCTCAATACTGACGCTTACTGTTCCCGTATCATCAGCTGTCATAAGCTCCATCTCCATACCGCTGGCCAGAAAAACCGTTGCCGCCATGATTCCCACAGACACCAGCATAACGAGAGCCTTATGATTTAAGAGCCGATCCATAATAACCCTGTATGCATTCTGCATTCGCTCTATCGGACGCCCCATAAGTGCCTTTTTGGCCTCCGTAGGCTTGTAAAAGAGATAGCACAGAGGAACAATCGTCATAGCCGAAAGAAGTGATGCCAGCATACAGAACACAACTGTAAATCCCAGGGGCTTGAACATCTGTCCTGTCATGCCTTCCAGAAACGCCAATGGCAGGAAAACTACACAGGTTGTAATTGTAGAACCAATGATAGAGTTGATTACGACTCCCGTACCGTTCAGTGCGGCTGAAAAATATCCGAGAGCGCCTTTATCCTCCTGGTTGGCTGTCGCCCTGAAGCAGCTCTCCAGAACAACGATAGAGTTATCAACCATCATTCCGACACCGAGAACCAGGGCACTCATTGTAATAACATTCAGTGAAAAACCTACTGAAGTAATAGCAATCAGAGACAGAAGAATTGATGTAGGAATAGAACTTCCGACAATCAGGGATGCCTTGTAGTCTCCAAAAAACAGGAAGATGATAAACATGGAGATTACTACCGCAAGAACCATTGTCTCCGCCACATCGTAGAGTGAATCCAGAATTGACTCTGACGTATCATTTGCAACCTCAATCATCAGATCAGGATCAGCCGCCAGCAGCTCTTCAATAGTCTCATTCACAGCAGAAGATACTTCCATATCTGTACTGTCCTGCTGCTTCTGGATGGAAATAGAAATTGTTTCCTGCCCGTTATACCTGGAAATTCCGCCTCTGTCTTCTTCTGCTTCATATATATTGGCCACGTCAGAGAGGGAAATGATCTGCCCGGTTTGTGTCTCAAAGGGAATATCCTGCAGTTCATCAACTTCTTCTGTCTCCAGAGAGGCTGTGACAGAAAGCTCCAGATTACCCGCCACTGCCTCGCCGGACGGAGAGGCCAGATTAGCATCGCTGATGGCATTAGCCACATCACTCATGGTAATACCATACTGATCCATTTTTTCAGACTGAAGTTCTATCTTTACATATTGAGAAGAACCTCCCATTGTCTCAATATTGGCAATGGAACTGATTCTTTCCAGCTCCGGAACGATCTGCTGATCCACATAATCATAAAGATTGCTCTGTGTTTTATGACCTATTGAAAGCATCATGCTGGTTCCGGCATTTGAGTTCATCTCCATTACAGTGGGCTCTACATCCTCCGGAAGATCCCTCTCTATTCCGTCCAGCTTCTGTTTCAGCTCATCATAAGCCTCATCCATATCTGTTCCATAGTCATACTCCAGCATAACCCGGCTGGTGCCGTCTCCGGAAGAAGATGTAATACTGTCAACTCCCTCCAGAGTGCTGACCGCATCCTCAATAGGCTCTGTTACCAGTTCATTCATATCCTCCGGACCCGCCCCGGAATAGTTAGCCATAATAATCAGCATCGGGGTCTCCATATCCGGCATCTGCTCCAGCTTAGCTGAAAATACAGACGAAATACCGAATACAACCAGGCAGAGCAGCGCCATAACTGTCGTGACCGGATGCTTGAGGACATATTTTGTCATTCCCATATTTCGCGTTCCTCCTGTCTTTTATGACTCTGCCGAAGCACCTGCTGCATCGGTTCCATTTTTCTCAGTGCCGTCCGGCTGCGTCGGGATGCCTTCCGGAACAGAGCTTCCGGTCTCTGAATCAGCCGGCTCTGACTCCTCTTCCCTCAGATTTACTGTGGATCCTTCATAGAGCTGAGAACTCCACGTGCTCACAACCATCTCATCTCCCGTCAGACCTGATTTGATTTCCGCAAGCTCTGAATCATAAAGCCCCACTTCAACCTCAACCTTATGTATTGTCCCATCTTCATAGAGGTAAACATTTCCGACACCGCCGTCATAATAAATAGCATCCACGGGAACAGTCATGACATTTTCAGCGCGATCAGATACAACCGTAACCTTTACAGTTGTACCGGTTGCCAGTGCATTGGCCTCCGGAAGTTCTGCCTTAATCTTAAAAAGTCCGCTGTTCTCATCAGCCATTGTACTCACGTCTGTGATAATACCTTCATAGTTAAGGCAGTTTCAACTAAATATAAACTGAACATTAACCAAAGGTGAAAAATCTGTGTCTCTTACTTATTTTTCTTTAATCATACCTGAACGTTTACAATAAGTTTACAATCCTGTAGTATAGTGAGTGACAGATAAACTGAAACAGCGGACAGCCGCAGGAGGAAAGCTGTCCGCCGGATACAGGGAAATATGTATTCTGGAGGGTACAAAATTATGTTTCACATTATGGTAGTAGAAGATGACGCCAAGCTGCGTTCCTTATTTTGTACTGTATTAACTAACAACGGTTATCTGGCTCTCCCCGCAGAGAACGGCGAACAGGCTCTTTGCCTTCTTGATTCCGAATATGTAGATCTCATCATTTCGGATATCATGATGCCCGGAATGGACGGCTATGAGCTGATCGGACGGCTCAGGGACAGCGGATACACGTTTCCAATCCTTATCATAACAGCCAAGGAACGGTTTGAAGATAAGCAGAGGGGATTTCAGGCAGGTACAGACGACTATATGGTCAAGCCCATTGATGTCAATGAGATGGTTCTGCGCGTGGGCGCTCTGCTGAAGCGTGCCAAAATTGCCACGGAACGCCGTATTGTGTGCTGGAACACAATACTCAATTATGATGCGCTCACTGTTACGGCAAACGGGCAGGAAACCCTGCTCCCGCAGAAGGAATTTTACCTTCTGTACAAGCTTCTCTCCTACCCAAACAAGATTTTTACAAGGCAGCAGCTGATGGATGAAATCTGGGGTATCGATTCGACAACAGATGAGCGAACTGTAGATGTTCATATTAACCGGCTCAGGGAACGTTTTAAAGACTGTGATGATTTTCTTATTATGACAGTCCGGGGCCTGGGATATAAGGCGGTAAGAACAGATTCATGAAGCGTAAACATTTTCATATACCACTTTACTGGCTCAGCTTTCTGATCCTGTTTTTCCTGATACTATCCGTTACCCCCCTGATGGCCGGATTTTTTGTGGCTTTTGTCACGAACGGCGAAAGCGGCAGAGACGCTTTTATCCGGTTCCGTCCCTATTTTCCCAGCCTTATATTTTTCTTAAGCAGTCTTTCCTTAAGTATTATACTGGCGCTGGCACTGTGGGCAAAGATCCTCGTCCCCCTGGGCAACATCAGCCAGGCTGCCAGGCGCGTGGCCAGCGGAGATTTTTCCGCTCAGGTTGCGCCTTCCAGATCCTTAAGGGAAATACGGGATCTGACCGACAATTTCAACCGGATGGTACATGATCTGTCAAGCATTGAATCTCTTCGAAATGATTTTGTGACCAACATTTCTCATGAATTTAAAACACCTCTTGCCGCTATTGAGGGCTATGCCACTCTTTTGCAGGACCCTTCTCTTTCGGAAAAAGACAGGGCCGAATACACAAGAATTATTATTGACAGCACAAGGCAGCTCTCTACAATGGCCGGTAATATCCTGCTTCTTTCCAGGCTGGAAAAGCAGGAAATTGTGACAAATCAGGTCGTTTTCAAGCTGGATGAGCAGATCCGCCAGGCAATTCTCCTTCTGGAACCGCTCTGGGACAAGAAACACTTAAATCTGGATATAGAGCTTCCGTCCGTCAAATATTATGGAAATGCAGAAATGCTTCTTCAGGTATGGATGAATCTTCTCCAGAATGCCATTAAGTACACTCCTGCCGGCGGAATTCTCTCCGTTTCTCTCAGCGCCGACAAAAACAGTGTTGCTGTTTCCATCTCAGACACGGGAATCGGCATGGATGAAGAAACAATGAAAAGAATTTTTGAAAAATTTTATTCAAAAAGCACACAGACAAAAGAAAAAGGTAACGGACTCGGGCTGTCCATTACCAAAAGAATTATCGATCTGATGCAGGGTTCCATTGAGGTAAAAAGCCAGGTAGATGGAGGAAGCTGCTTTACTGTCAGACTCCCTGTTAAGCCATTTTCATAAATTACCCGGCAAAAAAACGATCTGCGTCAAACCGGCTGTCTGCCATCAGGCGGGCAGCCGCATCTCTGTAATCTGAAAGCTTCTGGGCTTTTTTTATACGCTTCATTTCTTTCTCACACCCAGGAAAATGACATCCCAAATAAAACCACAGTTCTTTCATCTTAAAGAGAACATTCCTGTCTCCCGACATGATCTCCTCATATCCTTCCAGCAGAAGATCATGAAACCGGATAAACCTGTCTCTTATATCCCCGGCTGAGCAGGGTTTACCGCTCTCATGACAAATCTCCTCAAAAATCCAGGGAGAAGCCACTGCTCCGCGCCCCAGCATAAATGATTGTTCCATGCCAGGTCTCACTTTCTCCCACTCTTTTGCAACTGCTTTTGCATCCGCTGCGGAAAAAAGATTTCCGTTATAGCTTACGGGAGCCGCACTTTCCATAAGCCCTGTCCGGAAATATTCCATTCTCGGAAATCCCTCATAATAATCATTGCGGATTCGGGGATGAATAATAAGCTCTGACAGAGGATAGCGGTTGTAAATTGTAAGAAGATCCGGAAACTCTCCCGGATCCTCCATGCCGATCCTCGTCTTTACAGATACCCGAACCGGCAGTTCCTCTGAGTAAATTCCCTCAAACACACTTTCCAGAAATCGATCCAGCTCCCCGCGAAAGAGAAGAAATCCTGCGCCCTTTTTCTTTGCAGTTACCGTTCCTGACGGACACCCCAGGTTGAGATTCACTTCTCTGTATCCATAATCTGCCAGAACTCTGCACAGCCACAGAAAATCCTCGGCACGATTTGTGAGAATCTGCGGAATGAGGCACACATCACGGTTATTTTCCGGAAGAATATCATTTTTTTCCCTAGAACTCAGAACATGACTTGCCCCGGGCGCAAGAAAAGGGGTAAAATACCGATCCGCTCCTCTGTAAACTGCCCGGTGCGCATTGCGGAACACATATCCCGTTATTCCCTCCATCGGCGCAAAAGATGTTCTCATACTCCGCCTCCAAACGATATAATATAAACCGGGTTCTGTCCTTTCATGAGATGAAGACGCCCCGCCTTTTCGCTGCGGGACACCTGAAGGGACACTATTTCCGCCTCAATCCCTCTTCCCCGGATAATTTCCAGTATTTCCGCCAGTGATTCCAGCGCGATCACATTGAGCACAATCCTCATTTTGGGGTTTAATTCCAGAAGTTTATCAAGGATACCTCTCATGCGGCCCGAACTGCCGCCGATAAATGCATGTGACGGTACCCTGTCCGCATATGCAAAGGTATCCGGCGCCGTTCCCTCCACAATGCGCACACAATCTGTCCCGGCCTTTTCACAGTTGGCCCGTATAAGCGAAACAGCCTCCGGCTTCTGTTCAAAGGCATAAATCCGGATCCCCGGATATATCATGGCTGCTTCCACCGACACAGAACCGGTTCCGGCTCCCACATCCCAGAGAACGCATCCCTGCGCAAGCTCCAGTTTAGACAGAGAAACAGCCCGTACTTCACTCTTTGTCATGGGGATTTCTCCCCGGATAAACCAGTCATCCCTCATGTTCTCTTCTCTCCTCTCTGTATTCCCGGCAGCAGGAAAGCCATCTTTCCAGAAATTCCGGACAGGAGGGGTAGTAGAGATGAGGGAATCCTCCTATCTGCGAACCGGAATCATGCATACAGTACCAGCCCCGCTTTTTTCCTCCGTCAGGCGACGGCTTCTCGGCATACCAGTCACTGCCCGGATTTTCGCTCTCCCAGTAATGAAACTCATGTCCCCGGATTACCGGTCTCTCAGAAGAAGTAAGCGTCACATATCCGAATCTCCCAAGCTTTCCCGTACGAAATGCATCAAACGAATACACCCCCGCCACAGGATACATCTGTCCGTCGCTTCCCTCCAGAGTCCGGTGAAGATACAAAAATCCGCCGCATTCAGCAAGAAAGGGAAGGCCCGATGCCGCTGCCTGCCTCACACTTTCACGCATGGATATGTTTTCCGCCAGTTCTTTCCCGTAATTTTCAGGATAACCGCCTCCCAGAATAAGCCCGTCCAGCCCATCCGGCAGTTCCCGATCCCGAAGGGGACTGAAGTAAACTGCCGTTCCTCCCAGCCTTTCCAAAAGCTCCAGATTCTCCTGATAATAAAAGCAAAATGCTTCATCCCGCGCCACACCGATGCGCAGTCTCTTACCCGATTCTGCTCTTTCCGGAACTCTTTTTTCAGCAGATTCACTGTTTTTTCCCAGGCATACATCTTCTGACGAGTGCGACAGACGGAGGAGCCCCTCCACATTTACTGTTTTTTCCATCTGATCCGCCAGCTTTCCAATTCTCTCCCGCAGTGCATTTATTTCTTCCGGAATAAAGAGACCCAGATGACGGCTTTCTATGCGGTATTCCTCCGACTCCGGAAGAAAACCCAGAACAGGTATACCCGTCCTCTCCTCAATGGCAGGAGCCAGCCTGGAATAATACATGGAAGAAATCCGGTTGAGAATAATACCTCTGATCCCGCTGTTCTCCACAAACCGGCAGAAACCTGATGCCATGGCAGCAGCGGACAGAGAAACTCCCCGGCAGTTTAAAATCAATACAGCCGGCGTACCTGTCGCTGAAGCGATGTCCCAGCTGCTGGCTTTAAGGGATGTTCCTCCAAGACCGTCATAATATCCCATTACCCCTTCCAGAACTGCAATATCTGCCTGTTCTCTGTCCATAGCCGAAAAGAGGGAATTCCTGATTTCTTCTGCACCTACAAAGAAACCATCCAGATTTCTTCCCGGTATCCCCAGCACATACCGGTGAAACATGGGATCAATATAATCCGGACCGCATTTGCAGGCAACAGGCCTCATCCCTCTGCGTTTTAAAATTTCCAGAAGTCCGCATGTTATCAGTGTTTTTCCGCTTCCGCTTGAAGGTGCCGCAATAAGCAGCCTGTCATACTGTCTGTTTATTCTGCCGCCGTCTTTTTCTCTCATTACTCCTCCTTCTCAATCAGAACCAGACTGAGATCCGAAAAATTCCCCCCGGTAAATTCCCTTACCCGTCCTGTTCTGATCCTCTCATCCGGATAAGAAAGTCTTTCTCCCACCGAAATCATACTGTCTCCCAGTCCGACTGACACAAGTGCTCTGCAAAGCTTGCAGACCCCATTTTTTCCTCCCGCCAGAATGAATATTTTTTTCTTTTTTTCTTCCCGTATTTCTTCCGCATTCAGATTTCTTCCATGCGCCGAGTAAACAGCCGCATCCTGCCAGGAAACTCCCAGACGGGCTGAAAAATAACTGATGCCTGATATCCCCGGCATAACTCTGAATGGAATTTTCTGCTCTCTGAGTCGCCTGGATAACCCTCCGAAACCACTGTAAAAACCTGTGTCGCCGGAATAAAGTACCACAGCACGGATACCGTTCCCTTTAAGTTCCCCAAGCTTCTGTACTATTTCATCGGGCAGATATGTTTCAATCATCTGTGGTTTTCCAAAAGTATTTCTGCCATCCAGAACGCACTCAGCCGACTCCAGCATACGCCGGGCACCAAATATTATATCGCCTGAGCAGATTGCATCCTGTACTTCCCGGGTCATAATCTTCGGATTTCCCATACCGATCCCCGCAAGAATAATGTCAGAAAGGTATCCTTTTCCATTCCCTGGCTTTTCTTCCTGCGCATCTGAACTTCCCTCTAACGGCCATTTCTCCGTTTTCTCTGCTTTTCCGGGGTCAGTCTCCCTGCAGGCCGCATATTTTTCCAGATAATGGCATACTTTCCTCCACTCTATCCCATCCTCAGACGGGCGGCAGATTACCACCACAGATACGCCGGCAGAGTCAGCAGCCAGAAGTTTTTCTCTGAACCCGCCTGCCTGCCCGGAATTTTTTGTTACAAGCCAGGAAGCCCCTGTTTCTTCAAGCAGAATCCGGTTTGCAGCCTCCGAAAAAGGTCCCTGCGCCGCATAAATGTGGCTTCCCGGTATTCCCAGTTTTTCACATCTGGCTAAAACCTCAGAAGAAGGAAGAACACGTACATAAACACGCTCTCTGAAATCCGGCAGAACGCAGAATTTGTCCAGCTCTCTGCTGCCGGTTGTAACCAGGATTTTCCCTTCCTTCTTTTGCAGAAAATCTGCCGCTTCTTCAGCATCCGAAACCCAGAAAACGTTATCAGGTCTCTCCCCGTCTTCCCTCAGGCACCGAATCAATTCTACATTTTCCATTGCACAGGCTGCACGTATATTTTCAGAAACCTCCCTGGCATAGGGATGCGTCGCATCAACAGCAAGACGGATTTTTTTCTCCCTCATAAACGCCGCCATCTCATCCCGATCCATCGCCCTTTTTGTCACATGAATCCGGGAACTTTCAGACAGAAGATCTTTTCCATAGTCAGACACAACACTTACCCACACCTCTATCCCGCTGTTCTCACAGAATTCTGTCAAAAAGCGCCCTTCCGTTGTTCCTCCGAAAATCAGTATCTCAGACATTTCTGTATCCCCTGGGTGTAATCATTCTTCTGCCTGAAAAGAAAGTCTCCCTGTTTCCTATAAAAACAGTGGTAAACATATCCGCATCCGCACTTTCCAGCTCGCCAAGCGTCATAAGCTCCATTGTCTCTTCACTCCTCCCGATATTCTTTACCAGACCGCACCGTGTGCCGGGATCCCTGTGCTTAAGAAGAATACGGCAGGCACGCGCCAGATAGTCACTTCGTTTTCTGCTGGCGGGATTGTAAAGACAGATCACAAAATCCGACTCAGCCGCAGACCGCAGGCGCATTTCTATTACCTCCCACGGCGTAAGCAAATCGCTGAGACTTATAACAGCAAAATCGTGCCCCAGAGGCGCCCCCAGAACAGCTCCGCCGCTCAGTGCCGCCGTAATTCCCGGAATGACTTCAATCTCTGTATCAGGAAAATCCTCGGCAAGCTGAAGCGCCAGCCCCGCCATCCCGTAGACACCGCTGTCCCCGCTGCAGATCAGAGCCGTCTTTTTTCCGGACGCTGCCGACCGGAGAGCCATAATACACCGCTCCTTTTCCTGCCGCATGGGAGTCACAAGAAACTCTGCTTCAGGATAAAAATCTTTTACAAGATCAACATATACCGTATATCCAGCTATAACCTGGCATTCTCCCAGTATCCGATCGGCACGGATCGTCATATCCTCCCGCCCTCCGGGACCAATTCCTACTATATAAAGTCTTTTTTCTTCCATTGTATTTTCTCCTCTTTCCCCGTTTCAGGAACAGCCAGAGCGGCTGTGACCGCCCCTACCGCTGTTTTTCCCGCCGCAAGATATACAAAGGATGGGTCTTTATCCGGAAGTTTCTGTGCCGCCGCCAGAACAGCCGCACGTTCACAGACGTTCCCGACCCCCACCGTTTTTTTAACAAACTCCGACTGCGCAAAGTCCCCCAGAACCTGCTCAAGCATCTCGGCGGGATATGGGCAGAAATCCAGTTTCCACTCTTTCACAAATTCAAGAAACGCCGGCTCCTCTTTTTTTCTGTCCACAGTCGCAAGCGCAGATACCGCCAGGCGGCTTATACCCGCTTTTTCAAGGACATGCATGGCTGCCGCAGCAACAGCTTCCCCCGATGCACCGCGGCGGCATCCCATCCCCAGTACCGCCGTTTTCGGAATAAGACGAAGAAGATTCGCCGATTCCGGCTTCTCTCCGGAAAAAGATGAGGGCTCTCCTCCCTCTCTCTGTGTTATGTAAAGATTCATATTCTGCCAGATCCCCGGAGTCATCTCCCGGGGCATACATCCATCCACCGCAAAATCACTGAAGAATCCTATTTTTTCCCCCCGCAGAACTGCCGCTGACATCTCCTTTGCAAGCCGCATGTCCTCTATTGCCATTTCATTCTCAGAAGCAAACACATCAACCGCAAATGCCCGGTTCAGATCGGTCGCCGTTGTAATAACCGGTACAGCTCCCAGAACTTCCGCCGCTTTTCCGGCCAAAGTATTTGCTCCGCCAATATGGCCGGACAACACCGGAATTACATATGTTCCCCGCTCATCTATAACCAGTACGGCCGGATCCGTACGTTTATCCTTTATAAACGGTGCAATCAGCCTTACAGCAATCCCCGCTGCCCCGATAAATATCAGAACATCTGTCTCACCGAAAATTCTTTCAACTACTTTTCCGACCGGTTCCATACAGAACCTGCAGTCGTACAATGTAAATGTGAACCGCCCGCTCTGCCCCATCCTTTCTCTGAGACGCAGAGCTGTTTTTTTCCCCCGATCCGTAAAATTAAAAACTGCCAGACTCCGTCTCTCTCTGCTCATCCTCATTTCCCTCTCTGAAACCTGTTGTGAATCCGGGATGATAAAGCTTTGACCTTTCGTAATCCCCGGTTCCTGCCACATCTCCCACCACAATAAGAGCTGTCCTGTCTATTCCCTCAGAAAGGGCGACGCTGTCCAGAGTTCCTACTGTACACAAAACCTTTTTTTCATCCGGCCATGTGGCTTTATATATAATTGCCGCAGGCGTGTCCTCCCCATAACCGCCCTCAATCAGCTCTGTCTGAAGTTTTTTTATAAGACCGGCACTCAGGAAAATAACCATGGTGGCATGATGGGACGCAAACGAAGAAATACTCTCTCCCTCCGGCATAGGTGTCCGGCCGGCCACACGCGTAATAATAACACTCTGGGACACTCCCGGAAGTGTATATTCTATCCCAAGAGCCGAGGCCGCACCGCACAGGGAACTGACTCCCGGACAGATATCCCAGTCAATTCCAAGTTTTTTCAGTTCATCTATCTGCTCTCTTATAGCTCCGTATATACTGGGGTCCCCCGTGTGAAGCCTCACTGTCATTTTCCCCTGTTCCTCCGCCTCGCGAATCCGGCAGACCACTTCCTCAAGAGTCATGCGCGAACTGTCGTATATGCAGCACCCGGGTCTGCACATTTTCAAAAGCTCAGGATTAACCAGCGAACCGGCATAAATGACCTGATCCGCATTCCGAATAAGCTCTGCCCCCCGCACTGTAATCAAATCCGCCGCGCCGGGACCGGCGCCCACAAAATGTACCATCTCTTATCCCCTTTCCCCTCCGAATTTTCCGTGCCGTCAGAAATCCTTTCTTCCGGCAATAAACCATTATTCCTCAAACACGTTCTCTTAATTCCGCCGCAAATTTTTCTGCATATTCTGTCATAGCCAGGCATCCATAAACGGTGGAAAAAAGAATGACTTCCGTCTCAACTCCATACTTTTTTTCCAGAACATACTTTGCCCGATATGCGGCTCTCTTAAAAACCCGATCCGCACATCCTTCTCTTCGCAGACAGTCAACAGCCTCCTCCGTCGTATTAAGCTTCCGGAGAATGTTCCTGATACCCTCATTCACACCTTCTTCTCCGGCGCATCTGGCCAGAATCTCCATGCGTCTGTCTCCATACTTTGAATGTGTATTTAAAACACCGCCTGCAACCTTAATCAGTTTTCCGGGGTGCCCGGCCAGGAGAACACGCTTAACCCCCTCTTCCTTAAGCATCCGGAATGTTTCTCCCACAAAATTGCTGCACTTTACAAACTGTTCTGCAGAAAGACCTTCTGTTTCCCGGAGAAATCGCTCCCCGTAATTTCCGGGAGCAACTGCCAGAATCCGGTTCCCGTCAGCCACACGAATTCGTATATCAAGCCGTATCGTATCAAGAAGAGCTTTTTCGCTCATGGGATTGACGACACCGGTTGTTCCCAGAATCGATATTCCCCCATAAATTCCCAGATTGGGATTAAATGTGTGAAGCGCCAGCCGTTTCCCATCCGGCACGCATATTTCAATTCTCACGCAGGCTTGCGGATGTCCGGCCGCGCGACGTGCAAGCTCCGCCTCCTGCATTATCATCCGGCGCGGAACCGGATTAATCGCGTAATAGCCGGGAGGACAGGACAGGCCTTTTTTTGTAACAATCCCGACACCCTCTCCGCCTGTCACAAATATTCCGGGATAGGCATCATCCTCATAACAGGGTATCTCCCTCCTGCCTGTCTGCCCGGTGCGGGTTCTTATTCCGTCAGACAGGGATGCTCTCGCCAGAATGATCGTTCTGTTGGTAACATCAGGGTCATCCCCCGCATCTTTTCTGACGGCACAGACTGCTGAACTCTGCTCCCAGCATGCTTTTTCCAGTTTAAATTCCACTTTTTTTCCGGATGGCACCGTACACTGTGCCTTTTCTGGTAAGCGGCCGGAAAGCAGCATAAAAACAGCGGCCCCCGCACAGGCCGCCGCACATGTTCCCGTTGTAAATCCGCTTCGAAGCGTTTTATTTTCATCCACGGCAGACATCCTCCCACATCAGGCAGACAGTTCATTCCCGTCCATTATATGGGATTACTGCCGTTCTTTCAAGAGCACTTTTTACTGTGCCGTATTTTCTGCCTTTTTCATTTCCCGTTTTTTCTTTGTCATAAGTCCTCCGATTCGTCCGCTCTCCTTGGCGGTCAGACTTCTCCATCCGTTTTCCATCACTTTATCAGCAAGCCCCAGCTCGGATGCAATTTCAAATTTCATTTTTTCCTCAGGACTCCACTTTGCCGGGTCGAAGGCATCTTCTTTTTTTACTTTTTTACTCATAAAACAGGCATACTCCTTTCCAAAACATGTACTGAGAGTATGCCCATTTTCTGGATTCCTATACGTCGATGCCTTTATCCTGCGGCTCGGGTACCGCATCTTCCTCCGGCTCAGGGCCCTTTTCAGGAGCAGGCACGGCCTTTTTTTCTGCCGCAGGTCCTTTCTCGGCCTCAGCTCCGGGTCCTTTTTCATCTGCAGGCTTCTTTTCAGCCTCAGGTTTCTTTTCAGCTTCATCCCCAGGCTTTTTTCCGGGACCGGCAGGTCCTGCCGGCTCCAAATGATGTCCTTCCGGTTCCGCATGGTGCGCACCCGGTTCAGGTTTTCTGGGAGGCACAATATCATCCGGATCAGGATCGTCATCCAGATCAACAATATCATCCAGATCAACAATATCATCCAGATCTGCAATATCATCCCATCCGCTTATTCTGTCAAGCCCCAGATGCCCTGTTGCTCCACGTCCGATTTCATCCCAGATACGATGAAAAACAAATCTGCCTCCTCCAATCGTACCTCCGCCGGCTGCCGCAACCGCAGTTACCCCGGCTCCGACTACAAACAGCCCTGTTCCCGCTATCAAAATCGTCTTCAACCATTTCTTCATCTCTCTGCCTCCTTACTATCTTTATCTGACCTGTCCCGGCAGAGACGCCACTGCCTTCCTGCACACACGCCAGATTCCCCGAAACGCCCACGGAAGAAATCTTCCGTAAAACATATAGGAGCAAAAAAACAGCAGAAATCCGCACCCGATGGCAATCATTCCCATACCTACCATCATCACACCTGACCAGAACCCTGTAAACAGATGAAGAAATCCGTTTGCCAGAAGAGCTGCACCTCCGACAAAAGCTGTAAGCGTCAGAACCGCCAGCAGGATCAGACAGCCGACCAGAAGACTGAACACTCCAACCAGACTTCCCATTATACCCAGAAGAATGGAGAAAAGAACAGGCGCTATCACTATAACAGCTACTCCGGCCAGCAGATATTTCCACCATACATCCTCCGCCCTGCCAGAGAAGAATTCCTTTATCCCCCTGAATCTCTTATCCTCCCTCTTTCCGTGATCTGTCCTTCCCCCGTCAGAATGAGAGGCTTCCCCTTTTCCGGCCGCCCCCTGTGTACGCGCCCCCTGCGGCACGGAAACAGCCGGATGAAAGGTCCTGTCAAATCTCCTGTCTGTATAGCCCTGATCCGTAAATTCTCCGCGCTGGTTTACGTTTCCGGTTAAATTCATCCTGATTTCCGATGCAATTTTTTCAGGACTCCCGAATCCGGCCAGTACTTCTTCCTCTCTTTCAGGTCCGGCTTCCTCCAGATAATCTCTGTAATACGCAATCGCATCCTTTTTCTCATCATCCGGGATATCCTGAAGCAGATATTCCAGCTCTTTCAAAAAATCATCCTTCCTCATATCTCCTCATTCCTCCCTGATAATCTCCGAAATTTTCCGTGAGTAATTATTCCATTCCCCTCTGTAAAGACGAAGCTGCGCACGCCCTGACTCCGTAATTTTATAATACCTCCTGTTTCGTCCGTCAATGGCCTGATCATATACCTCCAGACAGTCATCTTTCTGAAGGCGGCGCAGTACCGGATAAAGTGTTGACTCCGATATCTCGATCGCACTGCGAACATCCTGGGTAATTTTATAACCGTATGTCCCCTGCGCTTCTTTCGACACAACCGCCAGAACGATTGCATCCAGAAGCGCTGATCCTGTATTAAAAACCATTCTGCCACTCCTTTCTTTCCATATTCCGCTCTTTGTCTGTTAAAACGATCTCTGCGACAAAATCACTTCAAAAATATTATTATGTTTTTAATATAGCATAAGCCCCTATATTATACAATATATAATAATATATTTTGTGTAAAATTGTAAGGATATGGCTGTGAAGGCCCTGTATATATTCCCATCTAACGCAAAAAGCTGATGGTTTTCCTCTTTCCGCAAAACCATCAGCAATACAGGCCGTTCCCGGTATCGGAAACGGCCTTTTTTACAAATCAATTTTTTAATTCTGTATTATTCAGCATCTTCCTGAGCAGCTACAGCATCAATGTCCACATCTGCGACATCCTCATCTGCCTGCTGTGCAGCCGGAGCCTCAAGTGCCTTCATGCTGAGGCTGATTTTCCGATCTTCCTCATTGAAGTCTACAACCTTGGCTGTAATAACCTGACCCGTGCTCAGAACATCAGACGGCTTATCAACATGCTCTCTGGAAATCTGTGAAACATGAAGAAGTGCATCAACACCCGGCTCAAGCTCTACGAAAGCGCCGAAATCTGTCATACGGGCAACTTTTCCCTCAACAATGTTTCCAACTGCATATTTCTCAGCAGCATTTGCCCACGGATTGGTCTCCGGGAACTTCAGGCTGAGAGCAATCTTCTCGCCGTTGATATCTTTAATCAGCGCTTTTACCTTGTCGCCAACCTTGAATACTTTCTTCGGATTCTCCACTCTTCCCCAGGACATCTCGGAAATATGAAGCAGGCCGTCTGCACCGCCCAGATCGATGAAAGCACCAAAATCCGTCACATTCTTAACAACACCTTCAACCGTCTGTCCAACCGCAATTCTTTCAAACAGCTCTTTCTGCATCGCTGCTTTTCTCTCAAGAAGAATCTGCTTGCGGTCACCGATAATTCTGCTTCTTCTTCCGCCCGGATTGAATTCTGTCACAACAAACTCAATCTCCTGTCCCGCATATTTGGACAGATCCTTGTCATACGTATCGGAAACCATGCTGGCAGGAATAAATACACGTGTTCCCTCTACTTCTACTACGAGGCCCTTTTCCATAACCTGTGTAACCTTTTCTTTAAGAACCTCTTTATTCTCAAACGCCTCTTTCAGACGTTTCAGTCCCTTATCAGCAGCAAGACGTTTGTAGGAAAGAGACGCCATTCCCTCTCCGTCATTTACCTTAAGAACCTTAACCTCAAGCTCGTCTCCAATCTGAACCTTGGTTGTCAGATCCACGTTCGGCTCATTGGTAAACTCGCTTCTTGTGATGATTCCCTCAGACTTGCTTCCAGCAATACTCAGAATGATCTCATCTTCCTTCACACCGATAACCTGACCGGTAACAGCCTCTCCTGCACGTAATCTCTTAATTGATGATTCTTCAAACATTTGTTCAAAACTTAATTCTGACATTAGTATGAACCTCCTCGATAATTTGATTCGGGGTCGATGCCCCGGCTGTAATACCTACGCTGCGCACAGTACCTGCCTTTTCAGGTTTGAAATCATCCAGTGTCTGGATATAGTAAGTGTCCTTACATTCTTCCCGGCAAATTTCATACAACTTCTGCGTGTTAGAACTGTTTCTTCCTCCGATAACAATCATAACATCAACCTGTGAAGCTATCTGCCTTGCTTCCACCTGTCTCTCCTGTGTTGCATTGCAAATCGTATTTAAAACAAGTATATCATAATACGTTTTTGAAATTTTTTCAACTAAATCTTGAAATTTATTGTAGTTAAATGTCGTCTGAGCCACAATACAGAGTTTTTCCCCCGGAGCAATCCCCAGTTTTTCAAACTCTTCAAAAGATGCAATTACTAAAGTATGGTCATTTCCCCAGCCTTTTATTCCTTCCACTTCGGGGTGATGCCCGTTTCCCACAATAATCACACGCCGGCCGGCCGCGCACTGTTCCTCAACTATATGATGAATCTTCCTGACAAAGGGGCACGTGGCATCCACAATTTCCAGTCCGTTTTTCCTCAGTACATCATAAACCGCACGTCCCACACCATGGGAACGGATGACCACAACGCCTTCACGAAGTTTCCCCAGCTCTTCCTCAGACTCAATTACAGCAACACCCTTTTTCTCCAGATCACTCACAACTTCTTCATTGTGAATGATAGGGCCGAAGGTGTAGATAGGCTTTTTCCCCATCTCAATCTGCTCATATACTTTGTCTACCGCACGTTTCACACCAAAGCAGAATCCTGCTGTCTTTGCTACAATAACTTCCATGTTCTCTCCTATCCAATCCCCTCTGTCTCTTTCTGCTTAAGCTTGATCCCCGCCATCCTCATAAATTCGCGCATGGCATAGGTAACATACCTGCCTTTTTTCAGGGCAAACGACACATTTCTCACAGCAAGAGGATCTCCCAGTTTGTAATATACCAGCCTGTCATCCGCCGGCAGGCATCTGACAATATCAGACCGGACAAAAACAGCTCCGATCCCGTTAGACGCGATATTAACAGATGTGAGAACCTGATCTACCTGTATGGCCGCCTTCATGGCAAAGCCGCTGTTAAAGCACATCTTTGTTCCCCTCTTATACATATCATTCCCGGGCTTCATGGCAATAAACGGCGTATTACGAAACTCACACAGAGGCACAGGATCTACTTCCGGGCGAAGAAACGCTTCCGTCACAATATCCTGGCGGGTCAGCCGGTAAGGCTGAAGTTTCAGATTAACCGAAAAATTTTTTGGCACAACAAGAATTATCCACTCTTTTTTATAAAAATACTTTTCTATGGATATATCCTCCCCGTCAAGAGCCGTCTCTATAATCAAATCAAGAGACTCCTTGTCCAGCCCTTCTTTAAGCTCCTTAATATTGGCTTCCAGCAGATCAATCTCTATATTGGGATATTTTGTTCTGAATTTTCCGATGAGCTCCGGAAACACAAAAGAACAGAAGTAAGAAGATCCCCCCAGAGAAAGGGAACCGGCCTGCAGCTGCTCAATATCCCGAAAATACGCCTTCATATTCCGCTCCACAAATAAAATCTTTTCAATTGATTTTATGTAGTAGGAACCGGCTTTCGTCACAGTGAGGGGAATTGTGCTTCTGTCAAAAATCGGAGCACCCATTTCCTTTTCTGCTTTTTTTACCATATTGCTCAAGGCCGGCTGGCTGATATAAAGCTTTTTGGCCGCCTTGGAAAAACTTCTCTCCTGATAAACCGCATACACATATTTCATCTCATTCAGCAAGCAAATTCCTCCTATCCGTCCAAGATATGCGCCGAGGGAAGTTGTGTTTTAGTTTACCACGTTTCTTCTGCCTCTGTAAAGCATTAAGCCTTAAAAAGTGGAAATCTTCAAACACCTCTTTCCTTCCTCCATCTGTATCTGACACCAGATTTATTACAGAACAGAAAAAGCAGTCGCCCGGACCCTTATCTGCCGCACTGCATCCTTAACAGGAGCCTTTCTGCAGCAGCTTTACCGGTCCGGGCGACTCTCTGGTTTTATGTGACTGCACTTCTCAGCATTTCATGCCGGTCCGTCGCAGACATTCTTTCCATTTATTCCTCGCCAAGGCAAACCATCTTTCCATTCTTAACTATTATTTCCCCATCAAATGTAATCGTAGGGTTGTACTGTACCATATCAATATGTACGGTTGATCGGGCTGGCTGTCCATAGTAGAATCCATTTCCCATCGCAATATGGCAGGTTCCCCGCGCCTTTTTCTCTTCCTCAAAATCTCCGTTAAAGAGACATGCCGGATTCAGGCCGATTCCGATTTCTGCAATGTTGTCACTGTCTTTAACCTCTGCAATCTGGCGGCGTATTTCCTTACAGATTTTGGGATCTCCTCCGACTACCTCAACAATCCGTCCCTCTTCTACTCTCAGCTCCACAGGAACTGTGGGGCAGCCATAATAACAGATTGGGCCATCAATTACAAGCTTTCCACGGGTTGTGCCGATTACCGGACCAAGCGAAACCTCCCCGTCAGACCATGCCATCGCATCTCCCGGATTTCTTGCGATACCACACTCGATAATCGGTTCCATCTGGTTCATTTCCATGTACAGATCCGTTCCGGCAGGCGTTGTAATATGGGCATTTTTCTTTCCTCTCCAGATTGCCTGAAGTCTCTCTCCATCCTTGTAAACCGCCTCATAGTCAGCAAGAGCGCCTCCACGGGTAAAATTGTCAATGCTTCTCAGACAGATGGAAACTTCACGGAGCTTCTTTTCATTGATAAGTTCCTTTAAATGATTATTGTAGATGGCAGCCCCGGACGCGGTTGTCATACCTACAAACACATCACACGCATCCATGGCAAGTTCCAGAGTTTTAGGAAAAATCGTCGCTTTGTCCTTGCCGCGAATCGGCATCATGCTCACATTATACTCTGCTCCGCACATAAGAGCTGCTGCTGCAACGGCATTGGCCATCCTCATGTCTGTCTGCGGATCAATAGCAATGAGAACCTCCTCTCCCGGTTTAACTGCCATCAGATTAGACAATAAGTAATGTGCTCTCTCAATACACTCAATAATTCTGTTGTCTTCCATAATTCTCTCTCCTTTTTAATCATTGTCAGGCTGCCGCCTCGGGCGAGTCAGCGCGGTCAAATATTTTGTGATCAAGCTCTCCCTCCATTTCGGAGATACAGACTGATGCGACCAGATCTCCTACCGAATTTGTCGCCGTATGAATCTGATCGACTATTCTGTAGATTCCTGCAACCAGAGCATATGCATCCAGAGGAAGTCCCATCTGTGTCATAAGCGTCAGGCTGATAACCAGGCCAATCTGTGGCGTTGCCGCACACCCGACACTTAAGAATGTTGCCTGGACTACCAGCATAATCTGCTGCTGAATGCTCAGCTCAATTCCATAAAGCTGTGCGGCAAACAGAACAACAATTCCGAAATAGGCACATGTTCCGTTCATCTGAGCTGTACATCCAAGGGGAAGAACGAAACTGGCAATATCTTTTGGCACCCCCATTTTATTAGGAGCCACATCCATGGAAACCGGCAGAGCCGCTGATGATGTACATGTGCTGAAGGCTATCATCCACGGCTCAAATGCCTTTTTCCAGAACTTAAGCGGATTAACCCTGCCAATCAGTGACAGAAGAAGACCATATCCGACGGTGCTCATAATGATTCCCGCCAGGTAATCGGTAGCGATGAATTTAAGCACAGGACCGAAAATAGCTGTTCCATATTTGGCCAGCGCCACTGTCATCAGGCTGAATACGCCATATGGGATAATACCCAGGATCATGTCAATTATCTTGAACATCGTTCTTGAACAGAGACTGATGATGTCCGACAGCGGCTCAGCCTCTTTTCCTATGGTAATAATGGCGAAACCGACAAACAATGAGAAAACGATGATCTGCATCATTTCTCCGCTGGTAAGGGCCTCAAACGGATTAGACGGAATCAGATCCAGAATCGTCTCATATACCCCCGGCAGCTCCGTCACTTCCACATCGGCCTGTGCATTTCCCAGAACAAGTCCGCGTCCCGGCTGAATCAGATTCGCCAGAATAAGCCCGATGGTCGCTGACACAGCACCGGTTGCAAGAAACCATACAATTGTTTTAACCCCAATACTTCTCAGTTTTTTAATATCTCCCAGTGACAGTGCCGCATCAATAATACAGAAAAACACCAGCGGAACGACTATCATCTTAATCAGTTTAATAAAAAGATCCCCGATAAACTGAAAAAATGGGAGAAGATGATTGTTTATAACCGCATTTTCAACGCCTCCCAGACTGTTCAGAATGTATCCGAACACAATTCCTGAAAAAAGCGCGATAAAAATTTTTACATACAGCGGCATTTTCTTTTTTTCTCCAAGCGCTTTGATACCTGCCATAATTACCCCCTCTGCACATTTAGTAAAAAGCTACATTTTCCTCATGAGGTTTGTTCATATTCTATCAAAGGCGCCGACAGTTATAAACGGATATGCATAATTCCGAATAACGTATAATTATTTGATAATATCCCATGTATTAAAAAAGCTCTGTCCCGCAGGACAGAGCCGTTTGTTTTTATCCGAACCTCTCGGCAGTTCAGATACGCCAGACTGTTATTTTCTTTCTAAATATAAACCCGATATCAGAGAATGTGTTTACCGCAGCCTTTAACAGCCACAGCATCCCCTCGTCCCGGCATCTTCCACCAGTTCTTCCAGTTCCCGCACAACCTCCTCAAGCGTCATGTCTGAACTGTCCAGTAAAATGGCATCTTCTGCCTGACAAAGCGGTGAAAGTTCCCGGTGCATATCCCGGTAATCCCGATCTATAATGTCTTTTTCTATCTCTTCCAGACTGCAGCTTACCCCTTTTTCCTCCAGCTCTTTAAAACGCCGCTCTGCTCTCACACGGCTGCCGGCAGTCAGATAGACCTTAAGCGTTGCGTCGGGGAGTACAGCCGTACCTATATCACGTCCATCCATCACTACATCCCGTCTCCCGGCCAGTGCCCGCTGCAGCTCTACCAGTTTTTTTCTGACAGGACCATAGGCAGAAGTCAGAGATGCCATTCTCCCGACTTCCTCTGCGCGAATCTGACCCGTCACATTCTCGCCATTCAGAAAAATCTGCTGAATCCCATCTTTATAATCAAGAGAGATCTCCACATCCCCACAGGCCGCCGCAACCGCCGCCTCATCAGCTCCATCAATCCCTCTCCTCAAAAAATACAGCGCCATCGCACGGTACATTGCTCCTGTATCCACATAGATATATCCAAAATTCTCAGCCAGCTTTTTTGCCGCCGTACTTTTTCCGGCTCCCGCCGGACCATCAATCGCAATATTAATCGGCATCTTTTCTTTCCTCTCTCCCACAGTTACATTATAGAACCTGTGCCGGGACAAAGTCCCCGGCACACGCTACAGAATCCTATTATACCTGAATTAACTGTTTCACGCAATTCCTGTTCTCTTTTTCCCGAAATACTGCAAAAATACCCTTACCTGCTGCAGCATATCTATCTACTGAAACCAGAATTCCTTAAAATCATGCTTAAATGTACGATATCCCTGCATGGTACAGTCATAGTCAAACTGTCTAATAAGCGCTCCCTCCGCATCATACTCGCCGAATACATTTGCCACACCGCTGTTAACCACCCAGTTTCCGTCATTGCCGCTTAAGGCTGCATTTGATACAATGCTGGAATACGGTACAGGAAAACTCTTTTCCAGAGAAAAAGTTCCGGAATTCTCGTCCACTTTGTATATGTAAACCTGACTTCTGTCCTCCTCAGAGCCATAAAGGCTGCGGCAGACAGAATCATCCAGCACCGGTTCATAATCCCGGCTGCTGTTGGCCCAGTAATTATTGTTAAAGAGCGAAAGATAATACACACCCTGTTCATTACCCGCTCCCGCATATTCCACACTGTGCTGGCCATACTGGAAAACAAAATCCCCCTCCGGTGCAAGGCACCGATCCTCATAGGCAGTTCCTTCCCAGAAAGCCGGATCGCCCAGAAGCCATGCGACTTCCGGTTCACTGTGTACCTTCTCCGTCTTAATGACAGCAGATGTTTCCCGGGAGGAGATAATAAGGCTGTCCGATTCTTCCAGATATTGAAGTGTGTTGATATGAAGCCAGTCCCATTTGCCCGCCTGCCAGAAAAACTCACTGGTCAGGGGAACAGGATATGTTTCCGAACGGCAGTAATCACTCATAAGAACAGAATAATCAATCAGCTCCGACACAGCTCCTGTGTTCAGATCCACTTCAATAACCACATCCTCGATCGTTTCACTTCCATCTTTATTGACAAGAGCCAGGACTGTCCCCTCCGGTCCGAAACAGATGTCGTGATGAAGTTCATACTCTCCCAGAGGGTACACCCTCTCTGCCATCCCAAGAGGAGAAATTTTCGCCAGCTTTCGGGATGAAACGCATGTTATCATGTCCCCGTCAGAAAACAGAATCCGATCCAGTCCGAATCCCTCAAGGACCATTTCATAACGCATGATTCCTTCATTGTCAAAGAAAAAACCATACCCCAGATAACCGTTTGTCCGCATCAGGACATACAGCCCATCTGAAAGCTCGGATACACTCTGCCCATCTGTATATGAGAGCCTGGTCGGATAGCCCGAATGCGTTTTGGGCATTTCAATCATAAAGCTGACTTTCTGACGCACATTCCCCCATTTTCCGCGCATTGTCATGGTAACATGGTTCGTATAGCCCGGAACCAGACCAATCATCTGAAACTCATGTTTTTTTGTGTATGATTCTCCGCCTGCCTCACGAGCTGTCCGGGTAAAATCCGAAATGGACGGATCTTCCACATGAATTGTGTAAGAGACCTGCGTCGCCATGTCCGTCTCAAAATAAAAATATAACCCATTTGCAGCTGTGCCGAAAGGATTCAGAAAAGTCAGCGGAGTCTGTGCTTTCCACTGTCCCGCTCTGGAATTTTTCATTGATTCCAGGGAAGCAAAAAGCCGCTCCTGAACGCCTTCATCATAATATGTGAAGCCCTCTTCCTCAACTTCAAACGGAACCAGCTGCAGCACCGTCAGATCTGATTCAAGTGCCGCATGGCAGACTTCCACCTCATTTGTCTCATCTTTTCCCAAAAGCTCTCCCGCATCCACTCTCCATGCTGACCGCACTTTTCCTTCCATTCCCACAAAGGCCCTGGAAAGAAAGAAAATAATCGCAGCAGCTACCAGCAGTATACAGACAGCAATCACAGCAGGCAACATAATTTTTTTCCAGTTTTTTTTCATAATGAATTCCCCCTTGGATATCCCTGTTTTGTCTTTGTTCTCAGGGCTTATATCCGCTTTTATTCTAGAGCAGAATCCATACTTTGTCACGCACTGCTGTGTAAAGATTTTGTATATTTTAACGAACATTTTACGGGGTCCAACGAAAAAAATATTGCTTTTTATTTACTTTCTGTCCCGTCCGCTTTTTCAAGAGCCTCCAGCCGTTTATTCTGCCTGAACAGAAAATACAAAGGCAATTACCGAAATCACAAAAGCGCAGGTTCCGCTATTTTTTTCCCATTTTTTTACCCACCAGCCAGATGATCAGAATCAGCAGAATAATCACACCGGCTGCGATAGCTGCAGCTGCAAATCCTCCCTCCATATGCCCGGATACAAAAATTGATGTCGGACCATCCGCACCTCCTATCACGCCGACTGTGTGATCCGCAATTCCATCTTTGATTCCCACTGCAATCAGAAGTACACCGAGCACGCCTGCCAGACATCCTATAATTTTTCCCATACCCCTTCTCCTTTCCTGTTATCCTTTTCCAGATGTGTATTTACTGTGTAATGCAATTCAATCATTTTTCCTCTATTTGCTTTTTTCATTATACCAGCCCGCCCATATCCGTTTCTTACTTTCTGATTAAACTTTTTCTAAAACTTTAACCGCAAAATATAAACTCTGTATTCTGGGTTTTTACAATACTAAAAGCTGCTTTTTCAAATATTTAAAAATAATGGCACCCGTTAACCACCAGATATTCCCCTTCTCCAATATACACAAATAATCATCCCCTTTTATTTCTGTGCACAAATATGAATGATCCGGTCAATTCCTTCACTTTTTGCCGGTTTCTGAAGGAGAATCTTCATGCATATTATCCCGGGGCCGGGTACATGGCGCATGCGGGATAAATTATTTTTCAGTGTGATACGCAGAGGTTTATCAATGAAAATCACAATAATCTCTGTTCCTTCCGGCGCCAGATTAATCAGGCGTTTCCTTGCATTTCTCGTAATATTGCTGCAGTCTACCACCACATCATCATCCCGACTCAAACTCTGAATAATCCGCTCTTCCAGAATCCTGTGTACCCGGCGGTACCCCCTTACTATCTGTTTTTCATTACCATACAGCTCATACCTGACAGCATCAGAGCCAATATAAACTGCATTTTTCAGTTCATTCAAAGCATATGTTGTCTTTCCGCTTCCCGGAACTCCTACCATAATATATAATTTAGCCATGATGTCCCTCTCAATGTCATATTAATGCATGCTTTTTTATGTATGTGCCCATTATACCACCCAGCATCATACTTTCCAATGTAAACTGATTCTGATAAATTTTCAAAAATTCAAATAAAAATACATTTATTTAATTATTAATCAATACAGTAAAGAAAAGGTAAAAAAAATCTGTTACAATATATTCAAACACATTAATGATAAAGTAACGAAAAAGGAGAGTTGTTTTTATGAAAAAGAAAAGACTTCTGCATCTGCGCAGCGCGGCCATTTTATCTCTGGCACTGACACTCGGCGGATGCACCCAGGCCGAAAACACATCAGAAACCGCTGCTGAACCATCTGTTCAGGAGACAACCGTATCTTCACAGGAAGAATCCCAGACTCCGGAAGCACCGACACAGCAAACTGAAGATGAAACGTCTGCAGCCAAACAGGAATCGCTGCATCCGGCAATAGAAGAAAATGTTTCCCAGGTCTACGCAGATGACGGTTCCACCCTGCTGTGTGAGGGAAGCTCCCCGATAATCACACTGGAAGATGATGGATATGACAATCTCAAAAAATCCCTGGAAAAATACAGCAGTGAACGCGCAGACAGTCTCGCGAACGAGGCCGCCGAACTGAAAGACATGGCACAGGAACAGCTTTCCATGTTTGCCGACAGCTTTTATCCCTACAGCATAAGCTATACAGCCGAAATCTGCCGGGCTGACCCGCAGTTTTTCTCTTTTACAGAACAGCTGGAAAGCTTTACGGGAGGCGCCCACGGCAATGCGGCAATCATCTGCCACAATTACGACAGCCAGACAGGCGCAGAGCTTCAGCTGACAGACGCCGTATCAGACCTTGATGCTCTGTATGCATACCTTGTCGATTTCCTTCAGAACGGAGGCTGTGAGGGCCTGTTTGACGGGTGGGAGGAAACCGTCCGGCAAAGTGTCTATGAAGAAACTGTGGACGGTTACACCCACAAGCTCCAGTGGGTTCTGACATCCGAAGGAATGGATGTGTATTTTTCTCCTTATGAAATCGGCCCGTGGGCTATGGGAACTATAACTGTCTCCATTCCATATGACCAACCGGAAATCGGCATTATAAATTCCTGATACAGCAGACTGCAGGCAGGTATTTACAACATTTACACTGTACTTCCCGCCTGCAGCCCTGCACAAATACTTTTCTCCTCTGCCTCCGGCTTTATTCCTTCCTTCTTTTCACATAAATCAGATGAGGCATATCCTTTCCATTATAATTTTTTATAAATGAACCGGCTTCTGTCATTCCGAGACGCTCCGCTACCTTGCGGGATGCGGAATTTTCGGGGCGTATTTCGGCAATTACCTCATTTTTCCGCAAGACATTAAATGCGTAATTGAACATTGCTCCCGCGCCTTCTGACGCATATCCTTTATGCCAGAACTTTTTCAGGAGCATATATCCGATCCCCGTATAATGGCATCCGTCAATGCATTCATTAAGAAGGCCTATCTGCCCCACTGTCTCCCCCGTTTTTCTGTCCTTTGCCAGAAAATAATCATATCCGTACTTTTCATATCCGGCGATCCGCCTGTCAATCCAGTCCTGCACCTCCTCATCAGTGAAAGCATGCTCCCAGGCATACATTACATCCGGATCCTTAAGCATTTTGCAGAGCTCTGAAAAATCTCCTCTGACTATCCGTCTGAAAACAAGTCTTTCACTTTCCGCCACTGCTGCAGTTTCTCCCCATTCAAGCACCTGTTCCGCATTTTTACCTGACGTATATTTGACCATCACATATCCCTCCGATTTCCTGAAACAGCAAAAATGATTATACCAGACGCCCCCGGCACCTTCAATTAAAGTTTTTCTTACGCCGCTTTCATGCCTTCTGCAGTGTTATGGGATTGACAACCCGGAACGAATCCCTTTATAATGATAACTGCAATTTTATATGGTGCGGTGCCCGCGATTCATTCCGCGGGAGAATAGAGAAACGGGGTGGAATTCCCCTACGGTCACGCCGCTGTGAAAGCCGAGTTTTTCTTCATTATGCCACTGGGTCCCAACCGGCCGGGGAAGGCGAAGAAAAATGATGACGCTTGAGTCAGAAGAACTGCCCGCCATAGGAAATTCGTGCAGACAGTGCGAAGGACACTTTCTGTACGGGACGGCAACATGCCCTGCCGTCAGCGCGCTTTTTCCAGGAGAAATCATGATGGAAAAAGGGCGTTTTTTGCGTGTATGGACAGCTTTTGCGCCGGCACGCTGCGTGTGAAACGGGCACACAGAATGAAAGGAGTTATTATGACAAAAAAACAAAAGTTACTGATCGCTGCAGCTTTCGGATTTTCCGCCACCTTTGGCATTGTCCCGACTGCCTATGCAATGCACATCATGGAGGGAGCTCTGCAGGCATCCTGGTGCGTAGCCTGGGGACTTCTGGCCCTTCCCTTTCTCATCGCGGGCTTTTTCTCAATCAGAAAAACTGTTGAGAAAAACCGCAGATCTCTTACTCTGCTCGCCATGTCAGGTGCCTTCATATTTGTTATCTCATCACTTAAAATTCCATCTGTCAGCGGAAGCTGTTCCCACATGACGGGCACCGGTCTCGGAGCCATTTTATTTGGTGCTCTTCCCGTATCGGTTCTGGGAATTATTGTACTTTTATTTCAGGCACTTCTTCTGGCCCACGGAGGCCTGACGACACTGGGAGCCAACACCTTTTCCATGGCAATTGCCGGCCCCTTTGTATCATGGGGGCTGTTTGCACTTTTTAAGAAACTTCATTTAAACCGGCGGGCAGCTGTATTTTTTGCCGCCTTTTTGGGAGATCTTTTTACCTACTGTGTAACCGCTTTTCAGCTGGCGCTCGCCCATAATTCCGCAACCACACTGGGAACGGCACTCAGGGAGAATCTTATCATTTTTGCCGGAACACAGATACCACTGGCTGTTATAGAGGGAATTCTCACTGTGATCATTATAATCGGCCTGGAAACTTACGCGCAGCCGGAACTTCGCACTGTCGGCTATCTGAAGGGAGGAAATGCAAAATGAAATCCAGTCGTTTTCTTGTAACAGTTCTTCTGATTCTGGCGCTTTTCATCGCCTTCATGCCTCTCTTTACTCTGAGAGACGCCGAGTTCGGCGGCTCAGATGATCGCGGCAATACACTTATCGAAACTACAGACCCCGGCTATGAGCCATGGGCTTCCCCCGTCCTGGAAGTCATTCTGGGAGGCGAACTGCCGGGAGAGGTGGAAAGTCTGCTGTTCTGTGTTCAAACAGGAATCGGAGTGGGCATTTTTGCCTTTTTCATGGGGCGTTTCGTGGAACGGAAAAAATGGATGAAAGAAGAGCAGACAGAGTAACGCAAAAAGATTAAAAAGATGCGGAGGTATTACAGTGCTGATTGATAATCTAAGCTATCAGTCCCGGCTCCGGTACACAAACACCGGGGAAAAATTTCTTCTTGCGGCCGCCGCTCTGATTTTCTGCGTAGCAGGCCGCTCGGTCCGTCTGGGCCTTTTTGTATTTTTTTCCATGAGCCTCTTTACCGTGGCAGCCGGGCGAATCCCCCTGCGCTTCTATCTGCGCCTTCTTAAAGTTCCCCTGCTGTTTCTGGCGGCAAATGCAGCCATTCTGGGAACTGTCATCGGAAACTTCCCCCTGGAACTGTTTGCCTTTCCCGTCGGCAAATTTTATCTGACAGCCAGCCGTGAAACTGCGCTTTATGGTTTCCGTATCTTTATTACCGCACTGGGGGCTGTATCCTGCCTGTATTTTTTATCCCTGAATACTCCTGTAACAGATCTGATAACATTTTTCAGGCGGCTTCACTGTCCGGCACTTATTGCAGAACTGATGCTTCTCATCTATCGCTTCATTTTTGTTCTGTCAGACTGTGCAGGATCTGTCTCAGTCTCACAGCAGTCCCGGCTGGGGAACATAAACTTCAGGACGTCTCTGCATTCCTTCGGTGCACTGGCGTCCTGCCTGTTTATTCGATCCATCCGCCGGGCGGAAGCACTTTTTGACGCCATGGAATCCCGCTGCTATGACGGAGAAATCCGGGTTCTTTCGGAACACCGCCCGGCCCGGCTTTCTGAAACAGCTGCAATCGCCGCCTATATAGCTTTTCTGGTTTTTCTTGTGCAAAGCTGACTCTATCCATATTGCTCCCATGGAGAGCAGAAAGGACAGAAAATGGATGATATTATCTTAAAAGCTGACAATCTGTATTTTACCTATGATGGGAACCGGACACCGTCTCTTTCCGGACTGTCTCTTGCTGTCCGGCGAGGAAGCAGGGTTGCCCTTATGGGCCCCAACGGTTCCGGAAAATCCACATTTTTTCTCTGCTGCAACGGGATCCACCGCCCGGATTCCGGAACCATACTGTTTGACGGTCAGCCGGTAAGCTACACAAAAAAAGGGCTTTTAAATCTGCGGCGAAATGTGGGGATTGTATTTCAGGACCCTGACAGCCAGCTTTTTTCTGCCAGCGTCTTTCAGGAGATTTCCTTTGGTGTCATGAACCTTGGCGCATCAGAAAAAGAAGCGCGCCTTGCTGTTGAAAAAGTTATGGAAGAAATGGATATCACAGCCTGCAAAGACAAACCAGTTCACGCTCTGTCCGGAGGGCAGAAAAAGCTGGTATCCATCGCCGATATCCTGGTAATGAACCCCCGGCTCGTAATCCTGGATGAACCGACAGCAGCGCTGGACCCCGGACACGAAGCCCTGGTAACTGCCGCCATCGATCGGATGAGCCAGAAAGGAATTACTGTTATGACCGCGACCCATGACGTGGATTATGCTTTTCAATGGGCCGATCAGGTTGTAATTCTTAAGGACGGAAAACTGCTGAGGGAGGGAACTCCGGAAGACGTATTTTCAGATGTGGAAATTCTTCGTATGGCAAACCTGCGCCAGCCGGCGCCTCTTACTCTCTTTCGCCGGCTCTGTCAGAAAGGCATACTGGACCCTTCTCTTCCCGTTCCGAAAAGCCTTGATGAGCTGGAACAGTATCTGTAAATAAATGTAAAAAACTTTTGACATTTCTCCCACAGACTGGTATACTGAAAATGTAAAAAGAATTTGACATTTTATATCAGCAGAAAGGAGCATGTTTATGAGTTCTGCAAATCCATCTACTGCCACGACAATCTTATTGCTGGCATTTGTGCTTTTTCTCCTTGTTCTGACACTTCTGGACGTTGCCATGATCGTATCACTTCTGCGGACCGGGGATGAAAGAAGACAGCTTATCGTCTGGAAAGCCAGTTCCTTTACCCTTCTTATTGTCGTCCTTACACTGATATTTGACATTGTGGAGTCAGTCATCCGCTCAGAAGCAATGGAAATCAATCCCTTCATCAAACTCAGCGTCACGGCGATGACCTACTTCCTGACGATTCTTTACTTCAAAAAAAGGTATGGCGACTGAATATGAAAAATATAATCCGAGCCAGGCGAAAGGAGATGGGCCTGTCCCAGGAAGAGCTGGGGAAAAAGTGCGGGGTAACCCGACAGACAATAAATGCAATCGAAAACAACAAGTATGACCCTACTCTTTCACTGGCGTTTAATCTTGCAAAAGAACTGGAACTTAAGGTGGATGAGCTGTTCACACCGGAATGAGCCCTTTATCTGTTTTTCGGCAGATAAAGGGCTCACTTTGAATTTATCTGTGCAATTATATCAGTAAACGGGCATCATCAGAGCCTCTCAAGAATTTCCTTTCTCTTGGCCTCATACTCCTCCCTCGTAATCGTTCCTGTTTCATACAGTTCCTCTGCCGCTTTCAGTCGAAGCTCAATATCTCCCGCAAGCTGTGCTGTCTCTGAATCCGTTTTCTCATGAGCGACACTCCGATCCCGGATCTCTTCCCCGTCGTCTATAACAATCTCATGTGTGCTGATTCCCTTATCTGAAAAAGCATTGACACCGTTCATCACTGTTATGACTACTGCCATCAGTGTCCAGAAAATACCGAAAATCCCCGCTGCCGGCATAACGATAAACAGACCTATCATACAGAACACAACACCGACAAAAAAACCTGCCATGGACTGGGTCTTCCCGGGTTTAACCCTTATCTTTTTTGACATTAATATCCCTCCCTTTAAAATCTGCCGGAATACCCTATATTTCCTGTACTTTTAAACCCGTATTTTCTTCTATAAAACCACGGAACTGTTCTGCGGTTCCTCCTGTAAGACTGTTCTTGGCATAGACCTGAGCATGATTCCGGCCAAATATAAGAATAAAATAATTCTTATCCTCCGCAAGCGTTTCGATTTTATCATAATGCCATTCTGTGGTTCCCATCTCTGTGGAAGACACATAGCGATCTACATAAAAATCGGATTTCGCATGAGTCATGCCGGGAAGAATTTTTTTCATGGCAAAATGTCCGTTTATCCGATCCTCAAAGAGAATCGCGCCAAGCACAACAACAACTGCTGCCAGGGTCATAATATTCATCCCTTCTACAAAAAGAAAAATAGTTCCGACACCAACAACTGCCCATGCGAAAATATGTGATCTGCGGCTGTGTTTTTTTCTTACTGTTTTTCTCAGTGCTCTCGCCATCGATGAAAAGGCAGCCTTATCATAATCTGTCTCAAATGAGAATAAAGGTTCCACTCCGCACCTCCTCTGTTTCGTTTTTGTTCTTTAATCCAATTTACCCAAACCGATCCCCGGCTGCTCTTTTCCCGTTCATGTCCGGTCAGGTGTCCAGTTCACAGTAATAAAGAATATCTGTGTCCGCATCATAAACTCCCAGGGTAAAATTGAATGATGCCCTGTCAGGTATCTCTGTCCTTTCGGTTTTCCCATCTCCTGCCTGTCTGTCTATAAGAATGTAATACCCGTTTTCAATTTCCGGTACAAGAGGATTCCCCTCATCGTCGGCCACAAACGGTCCCGTCTTTTTTGTCTCATCACTCAGTCCGTATACAATGGCTGTTGCCGTATCATCCATAGGAAATGACTTCCATCCGGAATCATGTCTGATCTGATTAAGAACATTTTCATCCGGACATCTGAGTGTGACAAATTCGATTCCGTCTCCATGAAATCCCCCATGATTGTCAATAGAAGATATCTCCTCACAGCCTGAAACCTCAATTCCCAGTCCCTGCGACACTAAAGCCTGCTCACTTTGTTTGGCGCAGGCACTCATTAAAAACAAAGCTGTTATGGCTAAAACAAAAAATACCCTTTTCACGCCTTCTCCTCCAATCTGTTTTCTGACTTCTGAACCGCCTGCCGTCTGCATTTTTATTTCTTTAATTATATCAGACAATCTGAGGACTCTACAAATAAAGTTTTCCTTACATTGCCCTTGAGAAAATTTAAAAAATTTCATAAAAAAACAGGAATCCCAGACAAATCATCTGAAAACGGATTCCTGTTTTTTACTTATCAGCGTCAACCTCCCAGTCGTCTGGCAAGATGCCTGCAGACAGCATCTCCTGTCTGAGAAGTTGTGGCACAGCCGCCCATCTCCGCCGTAAGCTCTTTCCCTTCCATCAGCGTATCCTGAATGGACTCAATCATCTGCGCTCCATACTCCTCATAGCCCAGATGATCCAGAAGCTGGCTGGCTGACCAGATGGCCGCCATGGGATTTGCCTTCCCCTGTCCTGCAATATCCGGAGCAGAACCGTGAATGGGCTCGAACATGGACGGAAATGCGCCCTCCGGATTGACATTTGCCCCTGCGGCCAGTCCCATTCCCCCTGCAATGGCAGCTCCCAAATCAGTAAGGATATCGCCAAACAGGTTGGAAGTTACCACAACCTGAAAGCGGCCTGGATCCTGAACCATATGGCAGGCAGCCGCATCCACCAGATATTCATGCGCAGGAATATCCGGGTATCTGGCAGCCGTCTCATGAAAAATTTTATCCCAGAACACCATGGAATAGTTAAGAGCATTTCCCTTGCTCACACTGGTTACACTCCATCCCTTTTTCTTTGCCAGTTCAAAAGCATACGTCATAATCCGCTCACACCCTTTGCGGGTAAACACACCTGTCTGGTGGACGTATTCCTCCGGCGTACCCTCATTATACCAGCCGCCCTCGCCGGAATATTCTCCTTCACTGTTCTCCCGGATAAAAATCATATTTATATCTTCCCGGTTCACATTTTTAAGCGGACAGGGCGCTCCTTTAAGAAGTCTTACCGGGCGCACATTTACGTACTGATCAAAGCCCTTTCGGATTTTAAGCAGAAGCTCCCGCAGCGATATGTGATCCGGCACGCCGGGATAGCCCACAGCCCCCAGAAAGATGGCATCAAAATCTTTCAGTATCTCCAGACCGTCTTCCGGCATCATCCTTCCCTCCCGGAGATAATACTCACATCCCCAGGGAAAATACGTATATTCAAACCTGAATCCGCCGTCAGAATCTGCCACGCAGTCCAGAGTTTTGATACCCTCGGCAACCACATCAGGACCGATGCCGTCTCCGGCTATAACGGCGATTTTATATATTTTCATCAGAATACCTCCTATTTCGCTTTTACCTCTGCTATCTTGCTGCTTCCATTATATCTCACGGGCTGTCCCCGTTACAACCTCCGTTTGTGAAAAAGAGAGAATCCGACACTGCCAAATGAGTCTCTTTCTAAAGCCTGGCCGGAAAAAGAAAGCTTAAAAGACAAGTTGTTAAACCGGTCTGCTGCTGTTATAATAATCATGATTTCAGTCGGGGAGGTAAAAACATGAAAATTATCTGTTTTGGCGATTCCAACACCTATGGATACAACCCTTATTCCCTTTTTGGAGGCCGTTATGAAAAAGACAGCCGCTGGACGGATATCCTGGCGGACAAAACCGGCTGGGAGGTCTCCAATCAGGGCGAAAACGGCCGTTCTGTTCCCCCTTCCGGAACGCTTCTCTCCTTTCCGGAAGGCACCGATCTTCTGATCGTCATGCTCGGCACCAACGATATTCTGCAGGGGCAAAGCTGTGGTCAGACTGCAGAGCACATGGAGCGCTTTCTTCTGGATATCCTGCCAAAGACGGAAAAAATTCTTTTGATTGCCCCTCCGCCTCTGGCACCCGGCAAGTGGGTTTCCAGTCAGGAACTGACTGACCGGTCCAAAAACCTTTCCCGGCATTACCGTTCTGTCGCTGCCCGGCTGCATATCCGCTTTGCAGATGCCGGAAACTGGAATATTGAATTGTCCTGTGATGGCGTACATTTTACCCCGAAGGGACACCGCACATTTGCGGATAAAATTTACAAGGAGATTACAAAATGAGACAAATACTGATACGATCTGTAATACTGGCAATTCCACTTCTTCTGGCAGGCTGCAGCAAATCATCCTCAGAAAACACCTACCATCAGATCAGCCAGGAAGAAGCAAAAGAAATGATGGATTCACAGGAAGTCCTGATCCTGGATGTACGGGAGCAGGACGAGTATGACAGCGGACACATTCCCGGCGCCGTTCTTCTTCCGGTGGGAAATATTGCGGAAGATACTGCCGCCTCTGTCATTCCGGAAAAAGACACAACTGTGCTTGTTTACTGCCGAAGCGGAAACCGGAGCAAAAAGGCCTCCGGAGCTCTGGCTGAACTGGGATATACGAATATCTATGAATTCGGCGGTATTTCCACATGGCCATACGAGACAGAAAAATAAGAAAACAATTCTGTCATTTTAAAACATTTTGATTTCACTTTACGCAGAGGGAGTCTCATCAGATTGATGACAGGCTCCCTCTTTACAGATATTCTTTCTGAATTTTAAATTAAAACCATCTTTCTCACTGTGCTCCCGACATCCCGTCCGCTTCAACCGGAGGCCAGGAAGGATTTTCCACCGCATACCATTTATTCTCCAAAACAATATAGCAGTCATCAATCCATACATACGAAAAGGATGCCTCCCCTCCGTTAATTTCAAAGCTGCAGGATTCTCCTCCCGCATAAACTTCATTTGGCGCCTCCCCTTCAGCATAGTCTTCATATCTGAGATCAAGTCCTGCCGCCCAGTCCATGACACTGTTAATTTCAGTTGGATTCAGCTTCCTGGAGCTTTCTGCGGTACCCGCAGAATATGTAATATTTACCGTTTCGGTATTTGGGGGAAACAGCAGTATTTCAATACCGCAGATAACAGCCCGGTCTCTGTTATTATAGTTTACCCGGAGAAAGCGTTGTCCGTCCATAGACCAGACATCCTCCCCGTCAGCTGTCTCATCCGGCCTGCCCCACACATCATCAAGCTGGCCCCTTCGGTATCCGCAGACAATCTTATTTATTTCAGCCTCATTCATCTGTGCAACAGAAGAAAGGGCCGGCAGATTATCATTACTTTTTCTCTGATAATATAAACCAAACCATAATGCTGCAGCTGCCGCAAGCACGGCCGCAGCTGCCAAAAATAAAGTCAGTCGTTTTTTCATATGTGCCTCCTGTAAGCAGAAAACAGCTGTTTCCGGTAATAATATCATCCCTGCCACAGCGCCGTCAGACAGCTTCTCCTCCCCGCATGCAGGACATCCGGCGCAGGAAGCCGTCCTCAAAACTAAGATAGGGAATCCCGGTCCGGGGATGAAAATAACCTTTCAGCCAGTATAAGGGCCATCCGTCATCCTCGCGGCTGTAAATATCGATTCGGAACTCTAAATCCCGCAGGATCTGCTCTTCTTTGCAGGCGCGCGCCAGGTCATTGGGAGATATCCCCTCTGTCCCATAACCGGCGGATAACTCATCCAGCAAAATCGCGAATCCGGGATCGTCTTCCGTCATGGCAAGGAGTACAGGAAGCTCCGGCGAAAGTTCCAGTGCATCTGTCAGTTCCCGGGGACAAGGCCGGAACAGCCCGTCTCTGCATTGGAGGTATGGCATCCCAGTCCGGGCGCTGAAGTAGAACAATATCTGAAAAGACAGCCCATCCATTGCCCTGTGGTTCAGGCTGACAGTTCGCTGTGTGCGAAAACCCTCCACATCAAATGCATCTGTCTCTGCCACCATGTCATCATAAGAAAAGGAATCCGACGTTTCCTCTTCACTGTACAGGGCCAGCAACTGTTCAAGCTGCTCCCCGGAGAGCATATCAGAGAAAAGTTTTTCGCCTGTCAGCGGCCCGGACAGTTCTTCCCCCAGCTCCTCCCGGAACCAGATATCATAGGGAATAGCAGAAAAATAATATTGATCATAATGTCCAAAGAGGAAATACCGTTCCTCCTCGCCGGCGTCAATCAGATATCTCTTACCATTCTCTTTCGCGCTGGCGATTTGCTCATGACGGCTCATATCATATTTCCAGCGGCCGGATCCTGCCGTATTGGAAATGAGACTCTCATCCCGCAGGTAGCTTACACCGTCTACTGTCAGGACACTGGCTTCGCTGTCCAGTGTGGCCTGAATCAGCTGCTCGCTGTCCCGGCAGCCGGCCAGCAGGAGCTGAGAAACGGCCAGTACAGTAAAAAAGATAATTGCCTGTTTCTTCATTGACTAACCCCTCAGAGAAAATTTCTGTGCGTCAGCCGGATGGCTGCATGTACGACTTTTTATTGTCTTAACTGTCAAAAACGGGTTTATACAGGATTATCAAACTGATTCAGCAATTTGACCTCTGTGATTCTCTTTAAATGTCCTTCGTTTCCTTAATAAGTATTACTCAGTACATCTGCTGCCGCCGTTCTGCCTGCCAGCACCCCCGTAGACCATGCAATCTGCAGATTGAAGCCTCCCGTCACGGCATCCAGATCCAGAACCTCCCCCGCGAAATAAAGTCCTTCTGTCTTTTTTGACTCCATGGTGGAAGGATTTATCTCCTTAACCTGCACACCGCCCTGCGTAATAATTGCTTCATTAAATCCCCGAAGCCCTGTAAGCGTCAGGGTAAAGTTTTTTGTCGTCTCTGCAAGCCTTTTTCTCTCCTCGCGGGTAATGGCATTTACAGGCTTTTCCGGGGACACCCCGCACCGCTCAATTATAACCGGAATCAGGCGGGACGGATAAAGTCCTCCCAGAGAATTTTTAAACTGTCTGTTTTTGGCTGCATCAAAATCTCTCTGGATTCGCGCCTCCAGCTGATCCATGGTCAGGGCAGGCTTCAGATCCAGTGACAGAAGAAGCGGCCCTTTTTTTATCCTCTTTGCCGCGTAACTGCTGGCGCTCAAAAGAATCGGCCCCGATACGCCGTAATGGGTAAACAGCATCTCTCCGAACTCCCGGAATATCTCCTTTTTTCCGTCCCTAAGAACCGCCTCCACATTTTTCAGCGCAAGTCCCTGAAGATCTTTTCCCACATCCTCTTTCGTTTCAAAGGGAACAAGTGCAGGCAGAAGCTCTGTGACACCATGTCCCGCATTTCCTGCAAACCGGTATCCGTCTCCCGTCGATCCGGTTGTAGGATAAGAAAGCCCTCCCGTAGCCACAATAACCGCATCGGCTTCCTCTTTCTTGCCATCAGATCTGATCACACCGCATACTTTCCCATTCTCCAGCCACAAATCTTTTATTTCTGCATGAAGACATATCTGAACACCCATTTTTTTCAGGCAGCGGGTCAGGGCTGCCGTCACATCCGATGCCTTGTCTGACACAGGAAAAACGCGGCCGCCCCGTTCGGTTTTAAGCGGGCATCCGTTCTCCTCCAGAAATTCCATCATATCCCGGTTGGTAAAACCGTAAAAGGCACTGTACAGAAAGCGGGGATTGGTTACCACACTCTCAAACAGTTCGGCTATATCACAGTCATTGGTCACGTTGCAGCGGCCCTTTCCCGTAATATAGATCTTTTTTCCAAGCTTTTCGTTTTTTTCATAAAGAGTTACCGCACCCCCAGATTGCGCTGCGGCAATTGAGGCGGCCATTCCGGCCGCCCCGCCTCCGATTACTGCAATTTTTTTCATCTGTTACTTTTTCTCGCTTCCGATTTCCTCAATTTTATCTTCCAGTGCTTTTACAACCGTCTCCAGGACTTTTATGCGGGCATAATACTTTGAATTTCCCTCCACGATTGTCCACGGTGCGTATGTGGTGGATGTGCGAACCAGCATCTCATTTACGGCTGTCTCATACTCATCCCACTTTTCCCGGTTTCTCCAGTCTTCATCTGTTATCTTCCACTGCTTGGCCGGATCTTCCATACGTTCCTTAAAACGCCTCTCCTGCTCATCCTTATCAATATGAAGCCAGAATTTAATTACTACCGCGCCAAAATTTGCCATGTGGGCTTCCATCTCATTAATCTCCTGATAGGCCCGTCTCCAGTCCTCCTCACTGCAGAATCCTTCAATCCGCTCTACCATAACACGCCCGTACCAGGTCCGGTCAAAAATAGCGATATGCCCCGCCTTTGGCATATTGTTCCAGAACCTCCACAGATAATGGTGTACCCGCTCCTCATCGTTGGGCGCAGAAGTCGGGTTTACTTTATATCCTCTCGGATCCAGATGGCTTGTAAGACGCTTGATGGCGCCTCCCTTTCCTCCCGCATCCCAGCCCTCAAAGCCTATTACCACCGGTATGCGCAGACGGTAAATTTCACTGTGGAGATACTCCAGTTTTTTCTGCAGCCGATCAAGTTTTTCTTTATATTCATCCTGCTCCAGGCATTTTGTCAGATCCACCCCTGACAGCACACCGTTTTTAAACCTTTCCTGAGGAATCTTCGGAACTTCCCGGGAGTTTCCGCTCCTTTCCAGCTGGCGGCGGCTGACCTCATACTGGAGCCTGTCCGCCACAGTAGCCATTATCTTCATGGCCGCATAGTTGCGATCCGTTGCCTCAATAATGGTCCACGGGGCATTGCCTGTGTCTGTCCTTTGCAGCATCTCCTCAGTTATCAGCAGAAATCTGTCATATTCCCTGTTGCGCTTCCAGTCATCCTCCGTCACTCTCCACGCCGTTTCTCTGTTCTCACAAAGACGTTTGAAGCGTTTCTTCTGTTCTTCTTTCGATATATGGAGAAACAGCTTGATTATAACCACACCTGAATCAGTAAGCTGACGTTCAAATGATAATATATCACTGAAAGCTCCTGTCAGCTCATGCCTTTTTGTAATCTTATCAAACCGATCCACCGTTACCTTGCCGTACCAGCTCTTATCATAGATCATAATTCTGCCATCCGCCGGCGTCTTCGTCCAGTATCTCCAGAGGAAGGGGCGCATCTTTTCCTCCTCCCCCGCCTCCCGGCTGGCATACACATCAAATCCTCTGGGATCCAGAGGCTGGATCAGACGATTAATCTGAACCCCCTTTCCGGCAGCTCCTTCGCCCTCAAACACTATCATTACCGGAATCTTCTCAGCTTTGCACTCCCGCTGCAGCAGCGCAAGACGTTCTCCCAGCTGAGCACTTTCCCTCTTATAGGTCTCCTTGTCCACCGTCTTTTTCAGATCCACTTTCTCCAGCATATTTTCCCTCCGTTCTGTTTCTTCCTGTCATCTCCTCGTGCTCTCTTTTTATCTCATGAAACAATTTCACTGAATTCCACTTTGCATTGTAAGGTGTCAGAATTGCCTTATAGTCAATACGTCCCACACCTCTTTTGTACAGCGCCCGGATAAAAGCATCTATCTGAGAGGATGTAAAACCTGCCATAACCGCCATCTCGTCGTTAAAATCTTCTCCTAAATATTCTCCCTGCTCTCCCGGTTCCATTCCCTTTACCCCGGCCAGAACCCCTACCGGCTTTCCATAATCATTTTTATCTACCAGTTTAATCCGAACTCCCAACGGCAAAATTGCCTGCTGTATTTTTATCAGCCGGCTCCTGTCTGATACATTATAGAGCAGCACTGTCTTTTGCATGATTCTCTCCCTTTCCCAGACTCCCCGCGTATCCATGCAGAAAAACACTTTTGCACATGCAAATTGGCAGATGCCTTATCTGCACATACATCCTGTCATCGGGCCAATCTGTCAGTTCATGTATTATTTTTCCAGTTTACCACTATTATCCCCTCAACGCAAATTTATTATGACAGAAGCCATGTAAATTTATTCCCATACACACAGAACAGACCCTGAAATCAGCTTCTGATCCAGGGTCTGTCATTTCCATATGCGCTCTGTTTCATTCATCTGTCCATACTCTCCTGATTTCTGACAGTGTCAATTCTGTCGTCCCCTATACTCCAAATAAAATGCGGAAACTGCGGTTAGCTTCTTTCTCATCCGTACCTTCAAAATAAAAAATTATCCACCTCCTCTGAAACTGCATCCCCCGCTGTAATTCATCGTAATCCTTTACATTAAACCGGCTTTCATCGCTCTTGATATAAATATCACAGCCAAACCGGTTTGCAGCTCTGATTATGGCGGATATGGGAAGGGGCGTAGAGCTTTTATTGGCCAACATGTTATACCGTATGGCAGTCATAGTCAAACCCCCTTATCTGGTACTGCATACTATTATAGTTACAAAATATTTCTATAATTAATGATAACACAATTCAAAATTCTGTCAATATATTTTTCTCTGATTTACTTGTCATTTTTTTCATTCTACTTCCACAGGCTCATCCGGAAATATTTTTTAAGGTTTTGTGCCAGGTCATATGATTTAAAAATCCTTTCATTCTATTTGCCCCCTCCGCATAATAAAATACTATAAAATATATGATCTCTGCGGAGGTTTTTATGAGCTCTTATTCATCTGTTACCGGTGTAATTACACAGATTCAGACACATGCCGACAACAACAGCGACTCTCTCGGCTGTACCCTTCTCCTTACAGTGCGCACCCCAAATCAGGGGGAGGTTCGCTTTACCATGAACGGAGAAACATATGTGGTAGACAACGTCGCCCTGAATCCCGGCGATCGGGTAACTTTTTTTTACGACTCAACTGCCCCGGTCCCCCTGATCTATCCTCCCCAGTACAGAGCCGTTGCAGCAGCTCTCTCCTCATATTATCAGTACTATCTGGGCGAATTTTACAATAACCTCATAAGCACAGATGGAGCAATCCAGCTGAACAACTCTGTCTTTCTCAACACATATCTTCCAAATGGACAGATCTTCAGTGGAGCTATTACCGGAAAAATCGCACTTGTTGAATATACTTCTTCCACAAGAAGCATTCCTGCCTTAGTATCTCCGACACGCATTTTTGTTTTCTGCTACACATAATGGACATATCCGCAGATCAAAACAGTCAGCAGCCTTCTGAGACGATATCTCTATTCTTAATTCATACTTTTTTGCCAAATTAAAAGGGACTGTCGCACTAAATAATTAGTGCGGCAGCACTTTTTTTGCAGAGAATAAGAGCCAGGTCTGTGCAAGGC
>CALWSF010000014.1 GCA_944384125.1 uncultured Lachnospiraceae bacterium
GCGAGAGATTATCCGAGGAAGGGTTTCATAACCCCATCGGTGCCTTTCGCAGAAAGGCGGTTTATAGATATGAAAAAAGTGGATGTAATTATTCCGACCTATCATCCGGGAATTAAGTTTGAAAAGCTGATTTCGCGGCTGCTGGAACAGAGTGTTCCCGTGAATCGGGTTATCATAATGAACACAGAGCAGAAATACTGGGATGCTTCCCGGTATGAATCCCTGTTTGAAGGAAGCTCTGCTCAGCTGACTGTCCGTCATCTGAAACATGTGGATTTTGACCATGGGCGCACGCGCCATGAGGCGATGCTTCTGTCAGATGCGGATATCTGTATCTGTATGACTCAGGACTGCATTCCCTATGACAGAGATCTGATAAAAGAGCTTACAAAAGCCCTCTGCGAGTCTGAGGATGTGGCAGTTGCCTATGCCAGGCAGCTTCCGGAGGCAGACTGCAGGATAATTGAGAGATATACAAGGGGATTTAACTATCCTGAGACAGGGCAGATAAAGGGGATAGCGGATCTGGAAAGACTGGGGATCAAGACATTCTTCTGTTCCAATGTCTGTGCGGCGTACAAAAGAGAGATTTACCTGAAGCTGGGAGGTTTTATTCGCAGGACTGTTTTCAATGAGGATATGATTTTTGCCGGTCATGCAGTCAGAGAGGGATACAGGATTGCCTATGCGGCGGGGGCTCAGGTAATCCATTCACATAACTATACACTCATGGAACAGCTGCGCCGGAACTTTGATCTGGCGGTGTCTCAGGCGGATCATCCGGAAGTTTTTTCGGGAGTTCCCTCGGAGGGAGAAGGGATACGTCTGGTAAGCCAGACTGCAAGGTGGCTCTGGAGAACAGGCCGCTGGATGTTTCTCCCGCAGCTGATAATGCAGAGCGGATTTAAATATCTGGGATACCGGCTGGGACGCAATTATCGGAGACTTCCGCGCCCTGCGGTGCTGTGGCTTACCATGAATCCGGCCTACTGGGCAGGAGAGAACAGGGAGGAAAAAAGTGAGTAGGAGGAAAGTATGGCGGATCTTCTGATTGTAATACCGGCCTATAATGAGGCGGATAATATCGAGAGGGTGGTTGACCGTCTGATTCTGGAGTTTCCACAGTATGATTATGTGGTAGTCAACGATGGCTCCCGGGACAGAACCGCCGAGATATGCAGAAAAAACGGGTATAATTTTCTGGATCTGCCCGTAAATCTGGGACTTGCCGGGGGATTCCAGACGGGTCTCAAATACGCTGCCCGGAACGGATACCGGTATGCGGTTCAGATTGACGGAGACGGGCAGCACAGGCCGGAATATATTGAGGCGATGCGGAAAAAAATTGATGAAGGTTATGATATAGTAATTGGTTCCCGTTTTGTGGGAGAAAAAAAGCCGTTTAATATGCGCATGCTGGGAAGTAATCTGATTGAATCAGCCATCAGACTGACTACCGGAGCTGATATCAAGGATCCCACGTCGGGAATGAGGATGTTCAGCCGCCGTCTCATAGAGGAGTTTGCATCGGGGCTTAATTATGGTCCGGAGCCGGATACCATGTCTTATCTGATTAAACAGGGAGCCCGCATATCTGAGGTTCCTGTCGTGATGGATGAACGTATAATGGGAGTCAGTTATCTGACACCGATTAATGCGGCAAAATATATGCTTAAAATGCTCATATCTATTTTGCTGATTCAGAATTTCAGAAAGAGAGGATAAAAGTATGACAGTGACGCTGCGTATTCTTCTGATAGTGGCTTCTGTTCTGACGACAATTCTGCTGATGCGGAAGATACGTCACTCTAAGCTTCAGATAGAGGACTCTATTTTCTGGATTGGTTTTGCATGTATTTTAATTGTATTCAGTTTATTTCCGGCGGTGCCGGATTTCCTTTCGGGTCTGGCGGGTACGTATACAACGGCGAATTTTATTTATCTTTTTATTATATTTCTGCTGATTGTGAAAATGTTTTACATGTCTGTCAAGATGTCTCAGATGGAGACCAAGATCAAAGATCTGGTTCAGGAGATTGCTTTGGATGAAAATGCGCGCAGGGCGCATAAAAAAGAGGATATGCCTGCGGCATACCGGGACGAAAAAGAAGAAAAGGAGCCTGTCTGAAGCGAAGAAGCGGGAAAAATGGAGATTAATTTTGGCATGTCCTATTGTCAGTATATGTCGGAAATGCTATAGTATTGCAGGATTGTTTTTTATGTCTGTCAAAAAAGCAGATAATTTTAATAATAGAAGAGAGGTTTAAAGAATGGGAAAAATAAAAGTAACGCCCTGCGGCATAAAGGGCCTTTATGTAATTGAACCGACCGTATTCCGGGATGAAAGAGGGTACTTTGTAGAGACTTATAATCAGAATGATTTTCGCGAAGCTGGTCTCGACATGGTGTTTGTACAGGATAATCAGTCCATGTCAGTAAAAGGGGTTCTCCGCGGTCTTCATTATCAGAAGCAGTATCCCCAGGGCAAGCTGGTCCGTGCAGTGCGGGGAACGGTGTTTGATGTAGCGGTGGATCTCCGTGCAGGCTCTGAGACCTATGGAAAATGGTATGGGGTTGAGCTTTCTGCTGAGAATAAAAAGCAGTTTTATATTCCGGAGGGATTTGCCCATGGATTTCTGGTGCTGTCCGATGAAGCGGAATTTGCATACAAATGTACGGATTTTTATCATCCGGGCGATGAGGGCGGTCTTGCGTGGAATGATCCGGAGATCGGTGTGGACTGGCCTATTGAGGATGGAATGGAGCTTATCATTTCTGAGAAGGATCAGAAATGGGGCGGATTTAAGGACACCTTTAAATTTAACCTGTGATACAGGGACAGCCCCGGAGGAGTTGCTGAATGAGAGAACTGTTTATTCTTTTCAAGGAAATTGTGAAGAAGCGCAAGCTGGTGCTTGAGCTTTCCAGGGCGGATTTTAAGAAGCGTTTTGTCGGATCTTATTTTGGAGTGCTGTGGATGTTTATTCAGCCCATGGTAACCATTGCCATCTATGCTTTTATATTCGGCGAGTATGGAATGAAGAATGCGCCGCCTGTTCCGGGGGCATCCTATGTGATCTGGCTGACGCCGGGAATTATTCCCTGGTTTTTTTTCAGTGAGGTTTTAAACAGCGGGACGAATTGTCTTCAGGAGTACCACTATCTTGTAAAAAAAGTGGTGTTTGAGGTAGAACTGCTGCCGGTTATCAAACTTCTGTCCTGCTTTATGGTCCATGCCTGTTTTCTTGTAATTATGCTTGGTCTGTATTTTCTTGACGGACGTATTCCCATGGCAACATGGATTCAGATTCTTTATTATTCATTTGCTGTATCCATGCTTGGTCTGGCTCTTACTTATTTTACCAGTGCAGTTCAGGTCTTTTTTAAAGATATGGCTCAGATTGTGGGAATCTGTCTTCAGTTTGGCATGTGGCTGACTCCCATTATGTATGATGAGGCGATTTTTACCAGTCGGGCGGCCTGGCTTGATATCTTTTTCAAGCTGAATCCATTTTATTATATTGCGGCCGGCTATCGCGACAGTATGCTGACAGGACACTGGTTTTTCGAGCGTCCTACCATGTCGGTTTACTTCTGGGCGGTCACGTTTATTCTTTTAATTTTCGGTCTCAAAATGTTTGGTAAAATGCGGCCGCATTTTTCGGATGTTCTGTAAAGTAGGAGAGTATAATGGTTTTCAGCTCTATCGTTTTTTTATGGGTTCTCTTGCCCCTGATTCTGGTCACATATTTTATCAGTCCGAAGCGTATGCGCAACGGGCTTCTGACAGTATTCAGCCTCTTTTTCTATGCATGGGGCGAGCCTAAGTATATTGTTCTTATGGTTCTGTCAGTGCTCCTGAACTACAGCTTCGGTCTTTTAATTGAATACTTCGGCAGGAAAAAAATGCTGCTTGCGCTCTGCGTGGCACTTAATCTTCTGCTTCTTGGATACTTTAAATACTACAATTTTGCGGCAGAGACAGTAAATTCGCTGTTTGGCGGGGTAAGTGAGCTTATTCCGGCAATTCATGTGGCTCTTCCCATCGGTATTTCTTTTTATACTTTCCAGGCGCTGTCTTATGTGGTGGATGTGTACAGGGGAGAGAACAGAGCACAGAAAAATCCTGTGAACATGATGCTGTACATTTCTTTCTTTCCCCAGCTTATTGCCGGCCCCATTGTAAAATACCATGATATTGAGAAACAGATCGAAAGCCGTACTGTCACGGCAGAAGGTTTTTCTTACGGCATCAAACGTTTTATATTCGGACTTGGCAAAAAAGTTATCCTGGCCAACTCCTTTGCGGAGGTGGTGGATTCTGTTTACGGATATCAGGCCGGCGATGTCAGTTCATCTCTTCTGTGGCTGACGGCTGTATTTTATATGATGCAGATTTACTTTGATTTTTCCGGTTATTCGGACATGGCAATCGGACTGGGAAAGATGTTCGGTTTTACGTTTAACGAGAACTTTAATCTTCCCTACACGGCCACATCGATCCGGGATTTCTGGAGAAAGTGGCATATATCACTGTCCAGCTGGTTCCGGGAATACGTGTATATTCCTCTGGGCGGAAACAGGAAAGGGAACGTGCGGACATACGTAAATCTCTGGATTGTGTTCCTCTTAACAGGATTCTGGCACGGTGCCGGGTGGACATTCATATTCTGGGGGATCTATCACGGCTTTTTTAATGTCCTGGAGAGAGCTTTTATCGGCAGATGGATGGGAAAGGGAAGATGGCAGATCTGGGAACATATTTACACCGTTTTTGTAGTTCTTATCGGCTGGATTTTTTTCCGGGCGGAGACGATTGGCCAGGCATGGGATTTTATAAGGTATATGTTTACGCCTCATGAGGCGGTTATCATGGCAGAGAGATATATGGATCGGAAAATGTGGATCCTTCTGGCAGCGGCAATCATTGCCTGCGGCCCTGTTCAGTGGTTCCTGAACCGTGTCCGCGGCTGCGGATTTGCCCGTGACGGAAAGATTTCGGCTGCCGCAGGCATTGGATACATGGCTGTTTTGTGGCTTTCCATACTGCTGCTGATCAATAATACGTATAACCCGTTTATTTACTTCCGTTTCTGAGAGGACAGACTAATGAGAAAAGAATGGTTTATTGCTGCATTTTTTATAAGCCTGATTGGGCCGACAGCGGTATATCCTCTTGTAAAAAATCATCTGGATCAGACAAATTATGAAAACAGAGAGCTGGCGTCCTTTCCGGAGCTGTCTCTCAGGAATTTTGAGAACATTCCGGCGGAGTTTGAAAATTATTATAATGATCATGTGCCATTTAAGAATTTTTTCGTCAGGGCAAAAACAAAGATGGATTTGAAGCTTCTGGGGGACACGTCTATTTCTGCGGTAACAGTGGGAAAGGATAACTGGCTGTTCTATACGGTGTCGGAACCGGGAGAGGATGCACTGGCTGATTATCAGAAAACAAATCTCTATACAGGCGAACAGGAGGAAGCAATTGGAGAAGCTGTCGCCTCGATTCAGAGTGATATGCAAAAGCGAGGGATTCGGTTTTTTGTGTTCGAGGCGCCCAACAAGGAGTCTGTTTATGGGGAATATATGCCGGACAGCATAAAAACCTACGGAGATGTATCGCGTCTTGATGTACTGATTCCGGATCTCTCAAAACGGGGCCTTCCTGTTTTTTATCTTAAAGATGCTCTTATGGAATATGCGGATGAGTATCAGCTGTATTACAAGTATGACACACACTGGAATCAGCCTGGATCTTTTATTGGCGCTCAGCAGATCGCAAAGATTCTGACAGGGGAAAGCATGAGTCTCCAGGATGTGACAATTCAGGAAAATGGGAAGTGTTCCGGAGATCTGGCGCGGATGCTCAATATGGCGGCCGAATACAGCAATGATACAGAGTATGTTGTGGAAAATTATCTTCCGGAAATCACAGTCACACAGACTGAGGCGGATGATAAAGGGTACTTTGCGGTCTATGAGTCTGATTCTCCCAATGACAGGACGCTGCTTCTGGTGGGGGATTCCTTCAGCCAGGGACTTAAATATTTTCTGCCTTCGCTTTTCAGAAAGACAGTTTTTGCAACCTTTGATACGTATGACAGCAGCCTGATTGAAAAGTACAGACCGGATGATTTTATTTATATGACGGTAGAACGAAATCAGGATCTCTTTGAAAATATGGAAGAGATTGTCTGGAGAGAAGAAGTGCCGACTGAAGAAGAGTAAGGGGGATGGCTGACTCTTAACTGTAAAAGATGACTGTTCTGAAATTAAAGGGGCGCTGCTCCCATGGATGACTAATTCATCTGTGGAGCAACGCCCCTTTCCTGACTCACAAGTCAAGGCAGGCTTTTTTCATTGAACGGACATATTCGGTTACCGGAGGGATGCATTCGCTGCCATACTGGGCACACAGCTTCACAATTGCGCTTCCGACAATAACACCATCTGCCTTTCCGGCCATATGGGCAGCCTGGTCCGGCGTGGATATGCCAAAGCCGATGGCACACGGAACAGAGGTTGATTCCCGTACAAGTCCGATCATGGAATCAATATCTGATGTGATCTGGGAGCGGACTCCTGTGACGCCGAGAGATGAGACACAGTAGACGAATCCTGAGGCTTCACGTGCAATGGTTCGGATTCTGTCATGGGAGGTAGGAGCGATGAGAGGAATAAAATCAAGCCCGTATCTGCGGCAGACAGAGTCAAATTCTTCTTTTTCCTCGTAGGGAACGTCAGGCAGGATGAGACCGTCCATGCCGAGGGACGCCGATCGGCTGATAAAGCGTTCCGTGCCGTAGGAAAAGACAACATTTGCATACGTCATAAAGACCATGGGCACATCGGTTTTTTGGCGGATGCGTGCGACCATGTCAAAAATGCGATCCGTTGTGACACCGCCTGCCAGGGCACGCGCGTTGGCTTCCTGAATGACAGGACCCTCAGCCGTGGGATCGGAAAAGGGGATGCCAAGTTCTATCAGATCGGCACCGGCATCTGCCATGGCGGGAACAAGGCGTTCTGTGATCTCAAGTGACGGGTCTCCGCAGGTTAAAAAGGCGATAAAAGCTTTGCCGTTTTCAAATGATTTCCTGATATTACTCATAGATATCCTCCCCTCTGTAGCGCGCGATGGCGGCGCAGTCCTTGTCTCCGCGGCCTGAAAGTGTTACAACAATAATCTGATCAGGGCTCATCGTGGGAGCCAGTTTTCCTGCATAGGCGACAGCGTGGGCGCTCTCAATGGCAGGGATGATCCCTTCGGTTCTGGAAAGGTATTCAAATGCTGCCACAGCTTCAGCATCAGTAACAGCGACGTATTCGGCGCGCCCGATGTCGTGCAGATAAGCATGCTCCGGACCGACTCCGGGGTAGTCAAGGCCGGCGGAGATTGAGTAAACAGGGGCAATCTGTCCGTATTCATCCTGGCAGAAGTAGGATTTCATTCCATGAAAGATTCCGGGTTTTCCCGTGGCAATAGTTGCCGCAGTTTCAGCGGTGTCGATACCCCGGCCGGCTGCTTCACAGCCGATGAGCCGGACCTGACTGTCTTCAATGAAATGATAGAAACTTCCGATGGCGTTGGACCCGCCGCCTACACAGGCCAGCACGGCATCAGGGAGCCTGCCTTCTTTTTCTATGATCTGTTCTTTTGTCTCCCTGGATATGACAGACTGAAAATCCCGGACGATGGTGGGAAAAGGATGGGGCCCCATGCAGGAGCCAAGGACATAGTGGGTATCATTGATTCGCCTGGTCCACTCACGCATAGTTTCGGATACAGCATCCTTCAGAGTGGCTGTTTTGGTTGTTACAGCGTGAACCTTTGCACCGAGAAGACGCATTCGGTAAACATTGAGTGCCTGCCGTCTGGTGTCTTCCTCCCCCATAAAGATTTCGCACTCCATGTTCATCAGCGCTGCTGCGGTGGCAGTGGCAACTCCATGCTGACCGGCGCCGGTTTCCGCAATAACCCGGGTTTTTCCCATCTTTTTAGCCAGAAGAATCTGGCCTAAAACATTGTTGATTTTATGGGCACCGGTGTGGTTCAGATCCTCACGTTTCAGATAAATTTTGGCTCCGCCCAGATCCTCTGTCATACGTTTTGCGTAGTAGAGGCGGGACGGACGTCCCGCATATTCATTCAGGAGCATTGTAAGTTCCTGATTAAATTCGGGATCGCTTTTGTAATAGTTGTACGCATCTTCCAGTTCCAGGATTGCATTCATCAGCGTTTCCGGAATGTACTGTCCGCCGTGAATGCCGAATCTTCCCTTTGACATAGTGTTCTCTCCTTTTTGAAATAGACTGCTGTGTTTGATTATCTTCTGTCAGTATCGGAGAGACTGTCTGAAGCGGAAAAAGAGTAAAAAGAAACCCGCCCATGACAGAAACCCGAAATCTGTCAAGGACGGGAAATAGACCCGCGGTGCCACCTTGATTCATGGTCTGACCCATGCACTTAGCGAGATACCTTCATATCTCCGGCAACTGACGCATGCCCGGCGTCGCAGAATACTCGGCAACTCAGCATAAGAGTAAAACCTTTGACTGCGCCCTCAGCGGTCCATTTGGCAACCTGCATCTCGATCCGGTTTCCAGCCCCCCGGACTCTCTGTGCGCGCATTGATTGCTTTGATCTCCGCTTCAACGGTTTGAATAATATTATTTTTGTACAATATACTACCGAAAATTTTAAATGTCAATAAGTTTTTGAAAAAGAAGTGATTTTACAAAGCTATTGTATATATATCTGCATTTTTTTACATATATAGTGTAAAATGAAGTGGGAGTACAGGTATGGCACGCCGTTTTGAATGTATTGAGGAATTTTTTAAGTCATTGATTTAAGAGGGAGGTTTTATGCTGCGTAAGCTTGTGTCACTGAAAAAAATATCTGACGGACAGGAACTGTATCATTATACAAAATGCAGCGGAATTCAGGGCATTCTGGCCGGTCGGGCATTCCGGGCTACACGGAGTGATTTCCTGAATGATACGAATGAGATGAATTATATTCTTTCAGTTGTGAGGGATGTCATACAGGAAACGGAAAATCCTGAATGGCGCAGAGCATTGTTTGAGCAGGCGGTGGATACGGTTCGTGAGAATCGCCGCAGATATTACATAACAGCGTTTTCCACAGAGGCAGACAGCATCACTCTGTGGGCTGAGTTCGGAGAACAGACAGGATATAATGCAGGGTTTGACAGCCGGGAGCTTCTTGCAAGAATTGAAAAAGCGCGGCCGGTGTCTTACCATGGGTATGTGGTATATTCAGCCGGGGAACAGAGAAGAATTTTAAGTGATCTTCTGTTTCGGGCTATTCCGGAAGCGTTGGGGAAAAATTTTGAAGAGATAATGGAACGGCGCATGAGAAATGAAGGGGATGTTCTGTTTATCAGACTTTGTACAAGCTTCAGAAAGGCGCTTTCTGTGTATGCTCTGTTTTTTAAACAGGAAGAATTTTCTGCGGAAAAAGAGTACAGACTTGCGTTCAGGGAACAGGAGGAAACGGAGGTTTTATTTCGCGAAAAAGATGGGTTCCTACTGCCGTACATATGGGTGGACGTGACGGGAGGAAAGAAAAAATTTCCCATACGCAGTATTACGGTTGCACCCAAAAATCATGTGGATCTGGCCCGGGAGGGAATGAAACTTTATGTGGAAAAGATGGGGTATGACGTAGATGTCCAGCTGTCAAACATCAAGCTCCGATACTGAAAAAGAGTATTTCTCACAGAAATTCCGAAAAAATTTCTGAGAGAAATACTCCCGGAAAAGACAGGGCTACAGAGTTTTTGCCCTGTCTTTTATAGACTGCTGAAAATTCACAACCTCATGTTCGTACTCTTCGTCCATCAGGCGGGATGTGATCATGAAATCGGCCGTTGCTTTATTGTTGGCAATGGGGATGTCGTATACCTGAGCGATTCTCAGAAGTGCCTTGACATCCGGATCGTGGGGCTGGGCTGTAAGCGGATCGGAAAAGAAGATAATAAAGTCAATCTGCCCCTCCACTACCTTGGCTCCGATCTGCTGATCGCCGCCGAGTGGGCCGCTGTTGTAACCCTTTACGGGAAGCCCGGTGTAATCGGTAATCATCCTTGCGGTTGTTCCTGTTCCGCAAAGAAAATGTTTCTTCAGAGTATCTTTATTTGTTTCACACCAGTCTATCAGCTCACGTTTTTTATTATCGTGGGCAATCAGTGCAATGTTTTTCTGTTTTCCAATAGTCATTGATAAATAATCCATTGTTATCACTCTCCTTTGCCCTGATTTTTGCATAAGGAAAACAAATTGTCAAGACAATCCGGGAGTTTCACAAAGATTTTACAAAATTATGAGGTGTATTTTATCCCGTAGGGCCGTATTCCGGAATATAAGAACTATTCGGGAACTGATCCGGACACGCTGAAAATACTTAAAAATACTTGCTAAAAGAAAAACTTCATGGTATAATATCAAGGCTGTATTATTAGGAAATAGTTTTGACATCTGCGTGAGTCGTCCTTACGGGAACGGGATGCTTAAATGATGGAAGAGCATGCCAGGATGTGCGGAGCTTTTAATATAGCTGTCGTGCGATGACACGGCAGAAAAAAGAAACAAAAAAGCGGTCGGAAATCGCGAGAAAAAAACAGAGAGGTGAAAATCATGAAAGAAGGAATCCATCCCGCCTATTATCAGGCAAAGGTTGTTTGCAACTGTGGCAATGAGTTTGTAACCGGTTCTACAAAGAAGGATATTCACGTAGAGGTGTGCTCCAAGTGCCATTCATTCTACACCGGTCAGCAGAAGGCTGCTGCGGCCCGCGGACGTATCGATAAGTTCAATCGTAAGTACGGTATCAACGCAGACAAATAAGCTGGAACAATGTAAGGGTTGGGTTTTAGTGGCGACATTAAACTCAACCTTTTTGTTATTACGGGAAATATTACGGAAATTTTTCGCCGCCTGAACAAGCAGATCGGATATTAGGCGGCTTTGTCTGGTTAAGCAAAAGTGAGAAAGGAAAGCATGAAATATTCGGGAATCGGAGGTCAGGCTGTCATCGAGGGTATTATGATGATGAATAAGGATGATTACGCGGTAGCGGTCCGGAAACCTGACGGAGAGATTGAGATAAAAAAAGATAAATACGAGAGTATCACAAAGAAGGCTAAAATTCTCCGCCTGCCTTTTGTGAGAGGTGTGTTCCGCTTTGCGGATTCTATGATTGTGGGGATGAAGACACTGACCTATTCTGCCAGCTTTTTTGAGGATGATGAAGACTCGGAGCCGGGAAGGTTTGAAAAATTCCTGGACAGAGTATTCGGGGAAAAACTGGAGAGCGTTATTATGACGGCTGTCATGATTCTGTCATTTGTTCTGGCCATTGCCATATTTATGATACTTCCACTGGTTATCGCAAATCTTTTCCGGCGTTTTATTACATCGGAGAATGTGATGGCAGTACTCGAAGGGCTTATAAGAATTGGTATTTTTATTGCATATATCAAACTGGTGTCCCGTATGGAGGATATCCGGCGGACTTTCATGTATCATGGTGCTGAGCACAAGTGCATCAACTGCGTGGAGCACGGACTGCCTCTGACAGTGGATAATGTGCGGATAAGCTCCAAGGAGCATAAGCGCTGCGGCACGAGTTTTATCCTGATTGTAATGGTCATCAGTATTTTTTTCTTTATGATTATCAGAATAGACGGAATTGCCCTCAGGATGGCAAGCCGTATTATTCTCATTCCCGTTATAGCCGGTGTGTCTTATGAGATTCTTCAGCTGGCGGGACGTAGCAATTCAAAATTTATGGATCTGGTAAGCAGGCCCGGTATGTGGATGCAGGGGCTTACGACCAAGGAGCCTGATGATTCAATGATAGAGGTGGCAATTGCCGCCACAGAAGCAGTGTTTGACTGGAAGACATATCTCAGGGAAAATTTTCCTGAAGGAAAGGAAGCCTGAGATAGCTTCTGAAAGACGACTGAGAGGGATGGAAAATGAGAGAACAGGGGCAGGAACGTCCCACCTGGCAGCAACTTCTGGAGGAGGGCACGCGGATGCTTAGTGCAGCCGGTGTCCCCGATGCGGGAACAGATGCCTGGTATCTTTTATCAGAGGTTTTTAAGATAGATCGCGTACATTATTATATGGAGCAGAACCGTCCTGTTCATCAGGAAAGATTTGAGGAAGGGTATGAGCGCTATAGAGAGCTTCTGAAGCTGCGCGCGTCCAGAATTCCTTTGCAGCAGATATTGGGGAATCAGGACTTTATGGGGATGACATTCTGCGTTGATGAAAATGTTCTGATTCCGCGGCAGGATACGGAGACGCTGGTGGAGGCGGTGCTTGAGGCGTATCCTGAACGTGACCTTTCGATTCTTGATATGTGCACGGGGACAGGATGTATTGCCATCAGCCTGGCAGTACTGGGAAAATACCGTTCAGTGACAGCGGCAGATATCTCCCGGGAAGCGCTTCGTGTTGCCAGAAAAAATGCAAGGCGGCTTTTTCTTGTTCAGAGAGGGACAGTGCGATCGGCATCCTTTCAGGTGTCAGAGGAACCCTGGCGGCTTGAACTGAAAAACTGGACAATATCAGACGGACATCCGGGAGAGATAGATGAGAGGTGTCTGACGCTTCTTGCGGGCAATCTTTTTGAAAATATAGCATCAGAAGAAATGTTTGATGTGATTGTATCTAACCCGCCGTATATCCCGTCGGCTGTCATTGACGGCCTGGAGCCGGAAGTGCGTGATCATGAACCGCGCCTTGCGCTGGATGGACGGGAGGATGGCCTTTATTTTTACCGTGTTCTGGCACTGGAGTGCAGCAGGCATCTGCGGACGGGAGGTCAGGTTTTTTTTGAGATTGGCTGTGATCAGGCGGAGGAGGTCAGACGGATTCTGACAATTGCAGGGTACAGAGAGATAGAGATTATAAAGGACGAACCGGGGCTTGATCGGGTGGTCAGAGCCCGGTGGAATCGGTAGAGGAGGAATTCCATGTTTGACAGATTGGATGATTTGCTGATCCGCTATGAGGAGCTTATGGAGGAGCTGAACAGCCCGGATGTGGCGGGAGATCAGACACGCTTCCGCAAGCTGATGAAGGAGCAGGCGGATCTGGCTCCGATTGTGGAGGCATACAGGGAGTATAAAAAAGCTAAGCAGGATGTGGAGGACAGTCTGGCTCTTCTGGAGGAGGAATCGGATGAGGAGCTGCGTGAGATGGCCAAGGAGGAGTTAAGTGCTGCCAAAAAGCGCATTGAAGAACTGGAGCAGGAGCTGAAAGTTCTTCTACTTCCCAAGGACCCCAATGATGACAAAAATGTTATTGTGGAGATCCGTGCCGGAGCCGGCGGGGATGAAGCGGCGCTGTTTGCATCAGAGCTGTATCGCATGTATGTCCGTTTTGCTGAGCGCAACCGCTGGAAAACGGAGCTGGTAAGCGTCAGTGAGAACGGAATCGGCGGTTTTAAAGAAGTTGTATTTATGATAAATGGTCAGGGCGCCTACTCAAAAATGAAATATGAGAGCGGTGTACACCGGGTGCAGCGCGTGCCGGAGACAGAATCGGGCGGCCGTATTCACACATCCACGGCAACAGTGGCAGTTATGCCGGAAGCGGAGGATGTGGATGTCGTGATAGATGACAAGGATATCCGGATTGATGTAATGCGTGCTTCCGGAAACGGCGGCCAGTGTGTCAATACGACAGACTCGGCTGTGCGTCTGACCCATATTCCCACAGGAATTGTGATTTACAGTCAGACGGAAAAATCACAGCTTCAGAATAAGGAAAAGGCATTCCGCCTGCTTCGTTCCAAGCTGTATGACATGGAGCTGGAGAAGAGACAGAATGAGGAGGCGGAAGCGCGTCGCAGTCAGATCGGCACGGGGGATCGTTCTGAGAAAATCCGTACCTATAATTTCCCCCAGGGGCGTGTGACAGAGCACAGAATTAAACTGACACTCTATAAGATTGATTCGATTATGGACGGAGAGCTGTATGAAATCATAGACAGTCTGATCGCGGCAGATCAGGCAGCCCGCCTTGCAAAAATGAACGAAGCCTGACGGCGGGGATATTTATTTTGGAGAGGGGATGTGAAAATGGGGAGAAGGGACAAGGCCAATTACTATCTGGATCTGGCGGAGATGGTAGCCCAGCGCAGCACCTGCCTTCGGAAACATTACGGCGCTGTAATTGTGAATAATGACGAGGTCATTTCCACAGGCTATGTGGGAGCGCCGCGGGGGCGAAAAAACTGTACGGATATCGGAAGATGTATCCGTGAGGAACTGCATGTGCCCAGAGGCGAAAGGTATGAGCTGTGCCGCAGTGTGCATGCGGAGATGAATGCAATCATAAGTGCGGCACGGGAGCGCATGATAGGAGGTTCGCTTTATCTGGCAGGGGTGGATGCCAGAACGGGAGAATACATTGAAAATTCCAACAGCTGTTCCATGTGCAAGCGTGCGATTATCAATGCGGGACTCAGCCGTGTCTACATCCGTGACACGAAAAATGAGTACCGGATTGTGGAGGTAGAGGACTGGATCCGGGATGACGAATCTCTGGAGGGAAAATTCGGGTATTAGTGCACCTGGCAGGTGTGAATAATATTTGCAAGGATATTTTGTTTGTGCTATAGTACGTGTAGTACAGTAAGAAAAATACGAGGAGAAGAAAATGAAAGGTATTGTTTTGGCCGGCGGTTCAGGCACACGTCTGTATCCGCTGACGAGGGTTACATCCAAGCAGCTGCTTCCTATTTATGACAAGCCGATGATATATTATCCGCTTTCTGTTCTGATGGATGCAGGAATCAGGGACATTCTTATTATATCAACGCCCGAGGATACGCCGCGGTTCGAGGCGCTTTTTGGGGATGGAGGACAGTTTGGAATTCATCTGAGCTATGCCGTTCAGCCGAGTCCTGACGGGCTGGCACAGGCATTTATTATCGGTGCGGATTTTATAGGCGATGATGCCGTGGCCATGATTCTGGGAGACAATATTTTCCAGGGACAGGGACTGCGCAAAAGACTTCGCGCTGCTTCCTCAAAGAAAACGGGAGCTACGGTATTCGGGTATTATGTGGATGATCCGGAGCGGTTTGGCATCGTTGAATTTGATGCGCAGGGGAAAGCGGTTTCCATCGAGGAAAAGCCGGAAAATCCAAAATCCAATTACTGTGTGACGGGGCTTTATTTTTATGACAACAGGGTGGTGGAATATGCCAGAAAGCTGAAGCCGTCAGCCAGAGGCGAGCTGGAGATAACAGATCTCAACAGAATCTATCTGGAAAACGGTGAACTGGACGTCATCCTGCTGGGGCAGGGCTTTACGTGGCTTGATACAGGAACTCATGAGTCTCTGGTTGAGGCAACTAATTTTGTCAAAACAGTGGAGACGCATCAGCACAGAAAGATTGCCTGCCTGGAAGAAATTGCATATCAGAATGGCTGGATCAGCCGTGAGGACGTGATGGCAGCCTATGAAGTATATAAGAAAAATCAGTATGGGAAATATCTCAAGGATGTCCTGGACGGAAAGTATGTGGATCGGCTTCATCAGGATTAGCGATTTGAGAAAAAGGAGACGGGAAAATGAAGATACTTGTTACAGGCGGAGCCGGTTTTATCGGCGGAAACTTTGTACATCACATGGTCAATAAATATCCGGAGGATCAGATTATCAATCTGGATCTTCTTACCTATGCGGGGAATCTTGAGACATTAAAGCCCGTAGAGGACAAGCCCAATTATAAATTTGTCAGAGGCGATATTGCGGATCGCCAGTTTATTTTCAGGTTATTTGAGGAGGAGAAGCCTGATATTGTAGTGAATTTTGCTGCAGAGAGCCATGTGGATCGCTCCATTACTGATCCGGAGGTGTTTGTCCGTACCAATGTAATCGGCACCACGACTCTTCTGGATGCCTGCCGCGAGTATGGCATCAAACGCTATCACCAGGTGTCCACGGATGAGGTTTACGGAGATCTTCCGCTGGACCGCCCGGATCTGTTTTTCACGGAGGAGACGCCGCTTCACACTTCAAGTCCCTACTCATCCTCCAAAGCCAGCGCGGATCTGTTTGTGCTGGCATATCATCGCACCTACGGTCTGCCCGTTACGGTGTCCAGATGTTCCAATAACTACGGCCCTTATCACTTCCCGGAGAAGCTGATTCCTCTTATGATAAGCCGTGCTCTGGCTGATGAGGAGCTTCCGGTTTACGGGGACGGCGCAAATGTAAGAGACTGGCTTCATGTTTCTGATCACTGCGAGGCCATAGACCTCATTATCCATAAAGGCCGTGTGGGCGAGGTGTACAATATCGGCGGACATAATGAGAGAACAAATCTGCAGGTGGTTAAAACGATCCTGGCAGCTCTTGATAAGCCGGAGAGTCTCATCCGCTATGTCAAGGATCGCCCCGGACATGATCGCCGGTACGCAATCGATCCCACCAAGATAGAGACAGAACTGGGCTGGAAACCCAAATACAATTTTGACACGGGTATCCGTCAGACAATTGACTGGTATCTGAACAATCAGGACTGGTGGAAACACATCATAAGCGGCGAGTACAGTCAGTACTTTGAGAAAATGTATGGAGATCGATTATAATGAAGGTTTTAGTTACAGGAGTAAAGGGACAGCTGGGCTTTGATGTGATGCAGGAGCTTGCAAAGCGCGGCCTGGAGGGTATCGGCGTCGATGTGGATGAGATGGATATAACGGATGCGGAGGCGTGCCGCAGAGTAATTACTGCATCACAGCCGGATGCCGTTATACACTGTGCTGCATATACTGCAGTAGATGCAGCGGAAACGAATATGGATCTCTGCCGGAAAGTAAATGCAGGGGGAACACGCAATATTGCAGAGGTATGCCGTGATCTGGATATCCGGATGATGTATATCAGTACGGATTATGTTTTTAACGGTCAGGGAACACGCTACTGGGAGCCCGATGATGAGAGAGAGCCTCTTAATGCATACGGACAGTCAAAATATGAGGGCGAGCTGGCGATAGAAGAACTTCTTGAAAAATATTTTATTGTGCGTATTGCATGGGTATTCGGGGTAAACGGAAAGAATTTTATCCGGACCATGCTTCGTCTCGGCAAAGAGCGGGGGGCTGTCAGTGTGGTGGATGATCAGATCGGATCGCCGACGTATACGTATGATCTGGCCAGACTCCTGGTTGATATGATTCAGACGGAGAAATACGGCCGTTACCATGCAACCAATGAGGGGCTATGCAGCTGGTATGATTTTGCGGTGGAGATTTTCCGACAGGCCGGCATGGATGAGGTTCGTGTAACTCCGGTCAGCACAAAAGAGTATACGGCCATGTATCCCGGTCAGGCAAAACGTCCTATGAACAGTCGAATCAGCAAGGAAAAACTTACCCTGAACGGATTTGAACGCCTTCCGGCCTGGCAGGATGCGCTGCACCGGTATCTGGAAGAAATTTTATAAAGCGGAGTGACAGGAGGCATCTTGTAATGGGAAAATATTTCGGCACTGACGGCTTTCGCGGGGAAGCCAATGTGAGCCTGACGGTGGAGGACGCCTACCGGGTAGGTCGTTTTCTCGGATGGTATTACGGACAGAAAAAAGGGGACGGCCGATGCCGGGTTGTGATTGGAAAGGATACAAGAAGAAGCAGTTATATGTTTGAGTATTCGCTGGTAGCAGGACTTACTGCTTCCGGAGCTGATGCCTATCTGCTTCATGTAACCACGACGCCCAGCGTGTCTTATGTAGTGCGCACAGAGGAATTTGACTGCGGAATCATGATTTCAGCCAGCCATAATCCCTATTATGACAACGGAATTAAAGTGATCAATGAACGGGGAGAAAAGCTGGAGGAGGAAGTAATCGGGAAAATCGAGAGCTATCTGGATGGAAAAATGGGCGAGATTCCCTTTGCCCGGCGCGATGCGATTGGCCGTACAGTTGATTTTTCTGCCGGACGCAACCGCTATGTGGGCTATCTGATTTCTATCGCTACCAGATCCTTTAAAAATATGAGGGTCGGACTGGACTGTGCCAATGGAAGTGCGTTCTCCATTGCAAAAAATGTGTTTGATGCGCTGGGAGCCGAAACACATGTGATCAGCAATAGTCCTGATGGACTCAATATCAACACGAACTGTGGTTCCACACATCTTCACAAACTGGTTCAGTTTGTGAAGGAAAAACATCTGGATGTGGGATTTGCCTATGACGGAGATGCGGATCGCTGTCTGGCAGTTGACGAGAACGGCGAGATAATCGATGGCGATAAAATTATGTTTATCTGCGGAAAATATATGAAGGAGCAGGGGACACTGGTAAATAATACGATAGTTACCACTGTCATGTCTAATTTCGGGCTCTATAAGGCGCTTGACCGGGAAGGAATCTCTTATGAGAAAACGGCTGTCGGCGACAAATACGTTTATGAGAATATGGCGCAGAACGGTCACTGTCTGGGCGGGGAGCAGTCGGGACACATTATATTCAGCAAACATGCTACGACCGGAGACGGAATCCTGACATCTCTTAAACTGATGGAAGTCATTCTGGAGAAAAAGCAGACGCTTGGGAAGCTGGCGTCCGAGGTGGATATTTATCCGCAGGTGCTGAAAAATGTGAAGGTAAAGAGCAAACTGGAGGCTCAGGATGATCCGGATGTGCAGGCTGAGGTGGCGCGGGTGGCTGTGGAGCTTGGCGACACGGGCCGTATTCTTCTTCGCCAGAGCGGCACGGAACCCTTGATCCGTGTGATGGTAGAGGCACAGACAGACGAACTGTGTGAGCGTTTTGTGGATCGGGTTATTGCTGTAATGGAGAGAAAAGGTCACTGTATCTGACAGGATTGATGGCTGTGAGTCTGTGATTCAGTTGAAAGGGATGAGGCGATGAGAGAACAGCTGACGGAGAGCGACGTAAAAAAAATTGAAGAGGAAATAGAATACCGGAAGCTTGTGGTTCGCCGGGAAGCTATCGAGGCGGTAAAGGAGGCCAGAGCTCAGGGTGATCTGAGCGAAAACTTTGAGTATTATGCGGCCAAGAAAGATAAAAACCGGAATGAAAGCCGAATCCGTTATCTGGAAAACATGCTGAAAAATGCCCGCATTGTTTCCGATGTTTCCAGACCGGATGAAGTGGGTATGAATGATACAGTAACACTTTATTTTGAAGATGATGACGAGGAGGAGACATACCGTCTTGTGACGAGTATCCGCGGAAATTCGCTGAAAGGTCTCATAAGCATTGAATCGCCGTTAGGAAAGGCAATTCGGGGCCGGCATGTCGGGGAACGGGCGGAAGTTCGTGTAAATGACAGGAGCAGCTACACAGTAGTCATCAGAAAAATTGAAAAAACCGGCGAGGAGGACTCGGATCGGATAAGAAGTTACTGATTATAGCAGAAAGGCGGGGATAAAATGTCAGATGATGTAATTAAAGCGATGCTTGAGAGAAGAAGTGTCAGGAGTTTCCGGCCGGATGCCGTTCCGGAAGAACTGATATCTGCCATTGCTGAGGCGGGGACGTATGCGCCTACCGGAATGGGAAAGCAGTCCCCTGTTATTATTGCAGTAACAGATCGAAAGGTAAGAGATCAGCTGTCTGCACTCAATGCGGAGATTGTGGGGAGACCCGGTACGGATCCATTTTACGGGGCGCCTGCCGTTTTTGTGGTTCTGGCCGATAAATCGGTTCCGACTCATGTATATGACGGAAGCCTTGTAATGGGAAATATGCTTCTCGCAGCGTCTGCTCTTGGTCTGGGAGCATGCTGGATTCACAGGGCAAAGGAGACCTTTGAGCGTGAAGAGGGCAGAGAGATTCTTAATCGTCTGGGAATCAGCGGCGATTATGAGGGAATCGGAAACTGTGTTGTGGGCTATCCTGCTGAGCCTCCCAAACCGGCGGCGCCCCGCAAGGAAAATTATGTCTATTATCTGAAATAATGCGGGCAGTGAGACAACACTGTACCTGTAAGCGGCAGATTTTTTCTGGAAGTCAGAAATTTGCCGCTTTTATTGTGCCGGCATATCCGGGAAATAATGGTAAAAATCAGGGGATATGCTGTCTGGCCGGTAGAAAAGTACAGGTAGCTGTGTTATGATAACGTTAAGAATAAAATTATAATATAGAGATGGAAAGGATAATTGATGCATAATTATGGAAAACGGAAAGCAGGCTGAAACTGAAAGGAAAAAGCAGAAAGACGGGAGTTGCCGGAAGATGCATAAGAGCCCGGAAGGCAGGATGGGGATAGAGGTTGCCGGATTTCCTCTTCCTCTCTATCTGGGGATTCTGGCACTGGTAATAATCTGCATGTATACGGGCTGTATTCCGGAGGGGCTGGTCGGAGGCCTGATAGTTCTGATGGTAATCGGAGAGGGGTTAAATACACTGGGGAACAGTATTCCGATAGTCCGGACTTACCTGGGAGGCTCTGTTATCTGCATACTGGGAGCTGCCGTTATACAGTCCTTTGAGTTTATACCGGAAGATACACATATTATTCTGGACAATTTTGTAAATAAAGAAGGTTTTCTTGTCTTTTATATTTCTGCCCTGATTACAGGGAGCCTTTTTAATATTGACAGGAATCTGCTTCTTAAAGGAACAGTAAAGCTGCTGCCGACTGCTTTTATGGCTCTGGCGGTGGGGGTATCACTGTCAGGGCTTCTCGGCATGGTTATGGGAGATACATTTCTGGAAGGGGTTCTTTATATAGGAATTCCCATGACCAGCGGGGGCATGACAGCCGGCTCTGTTCCGCTCTCCGCTATGTATGCGTCAGTTCTGGGCAGAGATGCGGGAGACATTCTGACACAGATCGCTCCGGCCACAGTTCTGGGGAACTGTGTGGCCATAGTGCTAGGCGGGCTTGCCAATAACCTTGGAGACAGGCGGCCGAAGCTTACAGGAAACGGCAGACTGGTAAATGACGGGCACGAGGTGCCGGCACAGCCGCCTATGAAACCGACGTTTGCGCTTCTCTGTACAGGACTTGTTATTTCAATTGCCTTTTATCAGCTGGGAGCGCTCTGCCACCATTTTATTGAGATTGTACCGGCTTATGCATGGATGATTATTGCGGTCGTTCTGGTAAAAGGAACGGGAATTCTTTCGCCGCGGCTTGAAGACGCCGCGCGGGAGTGGGGGCAGTTTGCAATTCATAGCTGGACGGCAGCAGCGCTCACGGGAATAGGGGCGACACTGATTGATCTGAAAACGATTCTCCATACAATTACACCGTTTTATCTCCTCACAGTCGTTTTAGTGGTGGCAGCGATAACAGTGACAGCGGCAGTAGTGGGAAAATGGATGGGCTTTTATCCGCTGGAATCTTCTATCGCAGCGGGTATGTGTACGACAAATATGGGCGGATCGGGGAATGTGGCGGTTCTCAGCAGTGCGAAGAGAATGGAGTTGTTGCCTTTCGCGCAGATTGTGACCAGATCCTGCGGGGCCGTTATGCTGACTCTTGGGGGAATTCTGGTTCAGCTTCTGTCATGATAAAATTAGGAGACTGAGGAAATGAATATATTTGTGGCACTGATGCTGATTTTTGCGGCAATTGGACTTTTGGATAAGATTTTGGGCGGTAAATTGGGGTTTGCGCCGGATTTTGATAAGGGACTGACAACTATGGGGGGACTGGCACTGTCCACTGTGGGATTCTATTCCATAGGGGTCAGCTATGTTCAGAATCATGCGGAGGAAATTGCAGGTGCGGCGGAAAATATGCCGTTTGATCCGTCGCTTGTTCTGGGGTGTCTGCTGGCTCCGGATATGGGAGCGCTGGGAGTGGCGCAGAGACTGGCTGCTACTCCCCAGATTGCTGTTTTTACAGGCGCGATGGTAGCGGGAGGTCTGGGCGCTACAATCGGATATCAGCTTCCTGTTTTTCTTGCAGCTGTGGAAAAAGGGGAAATTCCGGAGCTGATGAGAGGATTTATTTTCGGCCTGATCACACTTCCGGCCGGACTTGCGGTTGGGGGATGTATGCTGGGCCTTCCTCCGGCAGACATGTTTTTTAATATGATTCCGGTTCTTGCAGTTTGTATTGTCCTGATTGCCGCATTTTCCATTTATCCGGGATGTACCATGAAGATTTTGATTTTACTCGGCAACCTGATTCGGATAGCGAGCTTTATTCTGTTCGGAATAGCGGTTTTCAGTGTTTTTATGCCGGAATATGCGTTTGTGGAGTCTGAGCTGGTGTCAGAAATGCTGTATATGGTTCTGAGAATGGTCATTGTGGCCTGCGGAGGACTTGTACTGTCACATATAGCGCTGGACAGGCTGCGGGGCCCCATTGAAAAAGCGGGCAGGATGTTGGGAGTTAACAATGAATCGGTAATCGGGCTGGTTCTCAGCTGCACGCAGAGCCTTGCCATGCTTCCTCTGTTCTCCAGGATGGATCGAAGGGGGAAAATTATAAATGCCGCGTTTTCTGTTGCGGGCGCCTATGTAGTTGGGGGACAGATGGCCTTTGTTGCTTCTTTGGTGCCGTCTTCATTTCTGACAGCCTACATAGCAAATAAACTGATTGCGGGATGTCTGGCAGTGCTTGTTGCGCTTGTGTTTGATCGGCGGGCAGTGTCGAAACAGCAGGTATCTGATTAGCATGGACTCTTCGGAGTCCTTTTTTATTTTAACAGTTTTCCGGAAAGGAAAAAGGAAATAGAGAATAGATAATATAAAACCGCTGCCCTGCAGATATTTTTACCTGCAAGGCAGCGGTTTTATTTATGTGAGCTAATAATGTTTTAATTATCTAATCAACCAAAGTTCTGCTCTGTTCTGTCGATGATCTCATCCTGCAGCGGTTTGTCAAGGTTGCGGAAGTGATCGCTGTAACCAGCAACACGAACAATCAGATCCTTGTAGTCCTCCGGATGTTTCTGAGCTTCCTGAAGAAGTTCACGATGAACAACGTTGAACTGAACATGGTGTCCGTCCATGTTGAAGTAGGTGCGGATGAAGTTAGCCAGGTTGTCAAGGCCTTCCTCGCCTGCAAGAACCTCAGGTGTAAACTTCTGATTCAGAAGAGTACCGCCGGTCTTTAAGTGATCCATCTTAGCACAGGACTTGATAACAGCTGTCGGGCCGTTTACATCTGCGCCCTTCTCAGGAGAGATACCCTCGGATACCGGTTTGTGAGCCAGACGTCCGTTGGGGCTTGCGATCATAACATCACCAAAGTACATATGGCAGGTGGTCGGAAGCATATCAACACGGTAGGAACCGCCTCTCATGTTGGGACGTGCAGATACATTGTCAACGAAGTAGTTGAAGATATCTTTCATCAGATCGTCAGCGTAATCGTCGTCGTTACCATACTTCGGAGTCTTATTGCAAACCAGGTTGTGGATATCCTCGTAGCCGACGAAGTCAGCTTTAAGAGCATCCAGAAGCTCAGCCATGGTAAATTTCTTGTTGTCGTATACGTTGTATTTAACAGCGGACAGACAGTCAGTAATTGTACCGGTACCTACACCCTGGATAACGCTTGTATTGTAGCGGGCGCCGCCTGCGTTGTAGTCCATACCCTTTTCGATACAGTCATTCGTCAGAATGGAAAGGAACGGAACGGGCATGTACTCGGCAAAGATCTGCTCGATTACGTTGGAGCCGTGAACCTTGATATCAAGGAAGTAGTTAACCTGTTTCTTGTATGCTTCCCAGAGTTCCTCATATGTCTTGAAGTCTCTTGCATCGCCTGTCTGAAGACCAAGCTGTTTGCCTGTCATCTGATCAACGCCGTTGAAAAGTGTCAGCTCAAAGATCTTCGGAAGGTTGAAGTAACCCTGAAGAATGTATGCCTCGGTACCGAAAGCACCTGTCTCAACGCATCCTGAAGAACCGCCCTTACGAGCATCCTCAAGAGATTTGCCGGCATTCATAAGCTCCTGGATAATAGCCTCTGTGTTGTAGAATGCAGGCTGTCCCCATCCCTCACGGGCAATCTCGCAGGCTCTCTTTAAGAATTTCTGCGGGTTCTTGCGGCTGATCTGAACGTTGGAGTTGGGCTGTACCAGTCTCATCTCGTCCATGCAGTCAAGAATAATGTAGGAAACTTCGTTTACGCCATCCTCGCCGTTGGGTTTGATACCGCCGGTATTGATGTTGCAGAAGTCTGTATATGTGGAGCTCTCTTTCAGTGTGATACCTACCTTCGGCGGAGCCGGCTGATTGTAGAATTTAACCCACAGGCACTCCATCAGCTCAAGAGCCTGATCTCTTGTCAGGATGCCGTCCTCAACGTCTTTCTCATAGTACGGACCAAGGTGCTGATCGAAATGTCCCGGTGAGTAAGCATCCCAGGGATTCAGCTCCGTGGTAACTGCCAGATGGGTAAACCAGTAATGCTGGATTGCCTGATAGTAGGTCTGCGGTTTGTGAGCCGGAACAACATCGCAGTTAGCAGCGATCTGAAGCAGCTCAGCTTTTCTCTTTTCGTCTGTGCACTCAGCAGCCATCTTTCTTGCAAGGTCAGCGTAGCGCTTGCCAAGAATCATAATAGCATCGCAGCAGATGCTCATGGCATTCAGCTGATTCTTCTTGTCAAGAGCTTTGGGATCATGCATATAGTCAAGGTTTGCAATTGCTTCCTTGATATCATTCTGATAATCCAGATAGCCTTTCTTGAAGATGTTCTCGGAACCAACCGTATGTCCCGGTCCACGCTGCTCCATGAACTCTGTGAAAATACCGGCTGCATAAGCTTCTTTCCACTCGTCTGTCATAGCATTCAGGATTTTGTGACGTGTGGAACGGTTCTCCCAGTAGGGGATGATCATCTCTTCCTGTGTCTTGAGATCCTGCTCGGTAACAGTGAAGTTTACGATCTTACGATCGTTCATGTTGCGCATGTCTTCAAGGGTGTGGCAGCAAAGCTCCGGGAATGTGGGAGCAGCCTGCGGGCCATCGCCCTTCTCGCCTACGATAAGCTCATCGTCAGCGATTGTGATAGTTTTGTTTGTGAAGAAGTGCTTTAATACGAGTGCTCGCAGCTCCGGAATGGATACGGTTCCCTCATATTTTTTGTAAGCCTCTGTCTCCAGTACGGCACGCTCCATGTAGATGTGGGGCTGTGTCTCAACGCTGATTTTTCTCAGTCTCTTGATTCGGTCATTCATACCGCGCTCTTTCATGCCTACTGCAGCCTGATTGATGCCAGCACCGCCGCAGCAGCAGGAATCGCTTGTTTCTAATACTTTTTCGTCAGCCATGTTCTCTTAACCTCCTATTTTTGTGTTGCTAAACCCATGTTTCATAAATATATCTTTGAACAGTTCCATACGAGCTTTATCGGGGACTTTCAGGATGTCCTCCTCATATGGTCTGTCAAGCTTTCTGTATTTGTGCATTCCCGTATTGTGATAGGGAAGCAGATTTACCTGTTTTACACTGATTTGATTGGTCTGCAGGAAATCAATAACCCCGTTCATAAATTCTTCGGTGGCGTTAACGCCTTCGATGGTTGGAATACGGATATTAATTGTTGCACCGTCTGCGCTCAGCTTTTTCAGGTTTTCCAGAATCAGCTCATTGTCTACGCCGATAAAATGTTTATGTACTTCCGGATCCAGTGCCTTGATGTCATACAGGAATGTATCTACATAAGGAAGAATCCTTTTGAAGTTTTCATAAGGTGCATAGCCGCAGGTATCAATGTTTACACTGTAGCCTTTGTTGTAAAGAACGCGGCAGAGCTTTTCAATGTAATCCATATTCTGGCACATAACTTCGCCGCCTGAAAGGGTAATTCCTCCGCCGGAATCTTCATAGAACATCCGGTCCTTGTCGGCTTCCTTGACCAGTTCCTGAATTGTGTACTCTTTTCCTGCAATCTCTCTTGCATTCTGAAGACACCAGTCGGTACAGACGCCGCATGCTGTACATTTTTCGCGATCCATCACAAGTTTTCCATCCGTAATGGCATTGGCTCCGGTGGGACATCGCTTAACGCAGGCACCGCATGCTGTACAGCGGTCATGGAAAAGCATCAGTTCCTTCTGATAGCGCTGGCTTTCCGGATTGTGACACCAGATGCAGGAAAGGGGACATCCTTTAAAGAAAATACTGGTCCTGATTCCGTCTCCGTCATGTACGGAAAACTTCTGGATATTAAATACATATGGAGTGTCCATGATGCTTATAACCTCCCTTTTTAGGAAAACTAGACTACGTTCTAGCTTTAAGTCTATAATACTACAAACTCTGTAGAAATACAATAGTAATTTGAAAAAAATCAAAATAAATTCTTCTTTAACAGACGAATTGTGTAGGAAAACGAAAGTAATCTCTCTCTGAGACAAAATTATTGAGGTGACATTAAAAAAATTAATATGATATATAAATAAAAATGAAATTAATGAAATAAATTTTAGTACAACTAAAATATCAATTTGTCATGATTTTCACGAAAGACAATTATCCCGGTTGACAGCAAGGTTTTTTGCGTGCTATACTATTCGCCGTACATAAAATCTGAAAAAACAAATAATTTCGAGCTGTCTGGCCTAATGCTTAGTGCAGATGTACGGCGATGGCGGACAGCCAATGGGTGTCAGGGGAAACCTAGGTGCCTCCCGCATTTGGAAAGAAATGCATTGGAAAGAGATTAACAATAATGAAGAAGTAAATCAGACCAGCAGACTCTCTTTTCTGTGCCATTGTTTTTTTGGGAAAACAATTTAATAACTGAAGGGAGAGTACACTGACATGAAAAAATCAAGCAGAGTGATTGCACTGGCTGCAGCAGCCATGATGGCATTCTCCATGACTGCATGCTCAGGCGCAGCAGAGGAGACAACAGCAGCTGAGACGACAGCAGCAGCGGAGGAGACGACAGCGGCTGAAACAGAAGCAGCAGAGACAGAGGTGGCTGAGTCCGAGGCAGCAGCAGACGGAGAAGTTCTTCTGATGGCTACGACTACCAGCACGGATGACACAGGACTTCTGGATTACCTTAAACCTCTGTTCCTTGAGGATACGGGTATTGATCTGCAGTGGACGGCAGTTGGAACCGGAGATGCCATTCAGAAGGCAGAAGACGGCGAGGTTGATGTGATCCTCGTTCACTCCAAAGCCAAGGAAGAGGAGTTCGTTGAGAGCGGTTACGGTGTTGAGCGTTTCCAGGTTATGTATAATGACTTCATTATTATAGGACCGAAGGATGGCCCCATTGCCAAGACAGATGATGTTGAGTCTGTATTTAAGCAGATCAGAGATGAGGAGCTGACCTTTGTATCCCGTGGAGATAATTCCGGTACACATAATAAGGAAACGGGAATCTGGGACAAGCTGGGAATTGAAGATTATGAGAGCAATCCCAACTATGTTTCCGCAGGTGCAGGAATGGGCGATACCATCAACATGGCTGACGAGATGGGCGGATACTGCCTGTCTGATCGTGGAACATGGCTTTCCAGAAAGGCTGATTACCCGGATATGGACATCGTATGTGAGGGAAGCGCCGATCTGCTGAACCAGTATGGTGTTATCGCTGTAAACCCGGAGAAGTATCCGGATGTGAACAACGAAGCAGCTAACAAGTTTATCGAGTGGATCTGCTCTCCGGAGGTGCAGACACTGATCGGAGAATACGGCGTAGAGGAATATGGCGAGCCGTTATTCTTCCCGAATGCAGAGCAGGAATAAAACACAGGGAAAGAATTTAAGACGGAGCCGGAGAGGTTAGACACACACTTCTCCGGCTTTCTTTTTTCTGGCAGTTTTTAGCGGGCGCTGAATGTCGGGGCATACCTTTTACAAAATGCGGCGGGATAAAGCGCAGGAAGGAATAATTATGGAAGGAATGCAGCAGATATTTTCGGATTTTTTCAGCACGGTTGGTGTGGTTGACTCGATTCGCGTAACACTTATCATGTCGTTCTGGTCTACGCTGATAGCATCTCTGCTGGGGATTACACTGGGATTTGCGCTGGAAAGAAAGCAGTTTCCGGGGAAGCGGGCAGTTATACGTCTGAATCGGACACTTATGGGGGCACCGCCGGTTGTTATAGGTCTTCTGACTTATATGCTTCTGCGTAAGAAAGGCCCTCTCGGTTCTCTCAGATGGGTGTTTACCATCCAGGGTATGGTAATGGCACAGGTTCTGATTATTACGCCAATTATCTGCGGAATGGTGTATTCGTATGCTGTTCAGAAGGCGCCGGCCATCCGGGCATTTGCAAAGACAATGGGGGCGGACAGAAAACAGACAGGTCGTCTTCTTCTGAGAGAAATGAAAAATGAATTATATTTTGCGGTGGTTTCGGGATACGGACGCTCAATAAGTGAGGTCGGGGCCGTGTTCCTTGTGGGCGGCAATATTAAAAATAATACAAGAACGATGACAACGGCTATTTCAACCCTTAAAGGGGCCGGAGACTACTATGAAGGTGTTTTTCTGGGGGTTATACTGATGCTGATGGCATTTGCCGTTCAGACCCTTGCAGATCATTTCAGAAAGGAGGAAACAGGGGATGAAAATTTCTAGGCTTCAGAAAAAAATGGGCGATTTTTTCCTTAATATAGACAGTATGAAGCTGGAGCCGGGAAAGGTTCACGGACTCATCGGTTCCAACGGCTGCGGAAAAACAACATTATCAAAACTTATCATGGGGATTCTGACTCCTGACAGCGGAGAAATTGATTATGAGGGACTCACTCCCCGTGATATTACGATGACCAGTCAGAAGCCCTATATGCTCCATGATACCGTGTATCAGAATCTGATATATCCTCTTACTGTCCGCGGTATCCGACCGGATGAAAAAGAAGCAGAGCAGTGGCTTTCAAGATGCGGCCTGCTGGACAAGAAAAATCAGTATGCCCGATCTCTGAGCAGCGGCGAACAGCAGAAGCTCTCATTTATCAGAGCAATGATATTTCATCCGAAGCTGATTATTGTGGATGAGACTCTTTCCAATCTGGATCCTGACAGCACGGAGCTGTTTGAAAAACTTATTCTGGAGCAGCAGGAGCAGGAACCGGTAACATGGATTGTAATAAGTCATCAGCTGGTGCATATCAGGAAGATCTGCGACAGAGTGAATTTTCTGGAAAAGGGAAGACTGCTTGCGGAGGGAACGCCGGAGGAAATTCTTATGCATCCCAGCCATCCGTCTGTGCGGGAATTTTTGTCCAAGACGGAAATCTTTTATCAGAACGACGGGGACACACAATAAAATTTCAATCAATGTGAAAAAATAAACATATATTTTTATAATTATGAAATGAACTCGGATCAGCCGTTGACATTTTTTGTATGGTTGTGATATACTTTTATCCGTAAGAAACAGTAAGAAATAAATACAGGTAATTTCGAGCTGTACTGTCCTAAGATGCAGAGATGTGCATGACGGAGGGACGGCCATAGGGTGTCAGGGGAAACCCGGATGCCTCCCGCATTTTGTTGGTAATGCATTGGAAAGAAATTACTCTTTGTCTTCCCTGAAAGTGAAAAAAATTTCAGGTCACAAGAGAATTTGTTTTCCGCGGATGCCGCAGCCGGGTAAAAGGTTGCCTGTGAAACAGAATAGCTGTCTGTCTGGTTTGAGATAATAAAGAACCGGAGGCTGAACACGGAGAATATATGTCCTGTGCGGACATTTTCCGTGCAGCCTCCTTTTTTGTTCGGTAAAGGGATGGCAGCTTAAAGGCGCGGAAAGGAATGGTAGTATGAAGTTATTGCAGGTAGATACGCTGGAAGGTGTGAGAAAAAAGCTGCTTGCTGCTGACGGGATGCCGGAACCGGAGACGGAGACAGTCTCTCTTTCGGATGCTTTCGGAAGAATCCTGGCGGAAGATATAAAAACAAAGGAGGCGATTCCTTCTTTTCGGCGATCCAGCGTGGACGGCTATGCCGTCTGTTCCAAAGATACGGCAGCTGCCACAGACAGCATTCCGGTATTTCTGGAAGTCGTTGAGGAGATTCATATCGGACATCCCGCTGTGAAAAAGATTGTGCCGGGAACATGTGCCTATGTGCCTACGGGAGGAATGATTCCTGAAGGGGCAGATGCCATGGTAATGGTAGAATACTGCGAGATGTTCGATGAAAAACATGTGGCTGTCTGCAGCGCGGCTCCGTTTGGGAGCTATGTGGTGGATATGGGAGAGGATGCCGGAGAGGGAGAGCTTCTCTTAAAACGCGGAACAAGGATCGGACCGGCTGAGGCCGGGGTTCTGGCAGCAGCCGGAGCAGAGAGAGTTCCTGTATTTGTTCCGTGGCGGGTTACAATTCTTTCTACAGGCGATGAGCTTGTCCCTGTGGGGCGGAACCCTTTGCCGGGGCAGGTCAGAGATATCAATACCTGGGCGCTTCAGGCATATGTACGGGACAGCGGCATGAAGACAGTAAAGGCAGCTGCTCTGGTGGACGATGAGGAGCTTTTGGAAGCGGAAGTGCGCAGTGCACTTGCAGACAGCGATCTGGTTCTGATTTCGGGCGGCAGTTCTCAGGGAAAAAAAGACAAGACCAATGATATATTAGATAAAGTTTCCCATGGAGGTGTATTTACTCACGGACTGGCGCTAAAGCCGGGAAAACCGACCATTCTGGGATGTGAAAGTGAAAGTCGCACTCTTCTGGCAGGGCTTCCGGGGCATCCTGTGGCGGCCCTGACAGTTTTTCAGCTTTTAATTGTGTGGCTCTGGCGGGAGAAAACGGGACAGACTGAGCCTGTGCGGACAGTTGCCCGCATGAAGACCAATCTGGCCAGCGCACCTGGAAAAACCACATGCCTTCTGGTACGGCTTGACTGGGATGGAAACGGGTATGTAGCGGAGCCTATTCTGGGAAAATCGGGACTTATTACGACCATGGCACAGGCAGACGGCTATGTGATGGTGGATATGAACCGGGAAGGGCTCAAAAAGGATGAGATTGTTCCGGTTTACCGGTTTTCTTAAAGGCAGGGGAGACAACTATGGGAAAAAGAAATTTATATTTGAAAAATACGCCGGTGGATGAAGCACTGGCTGTCTATACAGAGGCTCTGAGTCGGATTCTGGAACCGCAGATGGAGGAGATTCCGGTAACGGAGAGCCTTAACAGAGTTACCTGGGAGGCTGTATATGCAAAGTACTGCTCTCCCCTCTATAATGCCGCTGCAATGGATGGAATTGCGGTGGAAGCAGAACGGACAAAAGGGGCCAGTGAACGGGAGCCCATGGTTCTTTATCCGGAAAATGATTTTACGGTAGTAGATACAGGGGATCCGATCCGGACTCCCATGGACGCTGTGATTATGGCGGAGGATCTGATTGAAAACGGGGATGGTTCTGTCAGCATTACTGCTGCTGCGGCTCCATGGCAGCATGTCCGTCCCATCGGGGAAGATATTGTGGCGGGAGAGATGCTTCTTCCCAGCCGCCATTCGATCCGTCCCATTGATATAGGAGTGCTTCTGTCCGGAGGAATTACCCGGATAAAAGTATACAGACAGCCGGCGGTGGCGATTTTTCCGACAGGAACAGAGATTATTGAGCCGGGTACAGAACCGAAAGACGGAGATATCATAGAATCCAATTCAAGGATGTTTGAAGCCATGGTTCGGGAGCACGGGGGAGTTCCATGCAGGTTTGCTCCTACTGCAGATGATTATGAATTGCTGAAATCCCGTGTTTCGGAGGCAGTGGAAAAATTTGATATGGTTATTGTCAATGCGGGCTCCAGTGCAGGAACGGAGGATTTCACAGTGCATGTGCTCCGCGAACTGGGGGAGGTTCTGATTCACGGTGTGGCTGTCAAGCCGGGAAAACCTGTTATTCTGGCGATTGTCCGCGGAAAGCCTGTGATTGGTCTTCCGGGATATCCCGTATCAGCATATATAAATTTTGAGAACTTTGTTATTCCCGTTCTGTCAATGCTTAATGGACAGACACAGGGAAATTCCCGGAAGGTGGAGGCCGTTGTTTCAAAAAGGCTGGTGTCCTCACTCAAATACCGGGAGTATGTCCGCGTGAAGGTAGGGCGTGTTGATAATAAACTGGTTGCTTCGCCCCTGGCCCGCGGGGCAGGGGCGGCGATGAGCCTGGTACGGGCTGACGGCTTCTGTGTGATTCCCCAGAACAGCGAGGGAGTAGAGGCGGGAGAGCCGGTTGAAGTGGAGCTTTACCGCAGTATGGATGAGATTGATCACACGGTGGTAGCCATCGGAAGTCATGATCTGATTCTTGATGTGATGGCGGATCTGATGCCGTCCTGCTTTCCGAACAATTATCTGTCCAGTACGCATGTGGGCAGTATGGGCGGTCTGATGGCGCTGCGCAGAGGGGAAGCGCACATTGCCCCGACTCATCTGCTGGATGAAGAGACGGGAAGTTATAACATACCGGTTTTAAAGAAGCTTTTTTCTGAACCCATGGCTTTGATAAAAGGTGTGGATCGTATCCAGGGTATTCTGGTTGCAAAGGGAAATCCCCTTGGAATCCGGGGGATTGAGGACCTTCCGGGTGTGCGCTACGTTAACAGACAGCGGGGCGCCGGAACGAGGGTTCTTCTTGACTATAAACTGAAGCAGGCGGGAATAGCACCTGAGGATATCCGGGGCTATGAGAGGGAGGCGGCTACTCACATGGCAGTGGCTGCGGCCATTGCAGGCGGAAGTGCTGATGCCGGTATGGGAATTGAGTCAGCGGCCCGGGCTATGGATCTGGATTTTGTTGAAGTAGGTCCGGAGGAATATGATTTTGCTGTTCCGGTAAGATTTCTGGAACTTCCCCATGTCAGATGTTTTCTGGAGGTTCTTAAAAGCCGGGAGTTTGCAGAACGCGTTCAGCAGCTGGGCGGCTACTCACTGAGGCAGACAGGAGAAATTATTTATCTGTAAAAATATATTACATTTATCGCGGAGGGAGGACGAAAAATGGAGGGAACCGTAAGGGCACTTCATGTATTCCGGGAACGGGGACACCCGGGAGAAAGTGTAGACAGTGCGCTCTTTCAGGCGGAGGCAGGTATGGAGGGGGATTGCCATGCTTCCGGGGGAGAGCAGCAGGTAACACTGCTTGCCGGAGAGGCGCGTGACTGGATGAAAGCCCAGACAGAGCCGGGTCTTTGTTTTCGCAGATACAGGGCCAATATTGAAACGGAAAATTTTGATACAGGAGCACTGGCTCCAGGCACTGTTCTGAAAATTGGAACGGCGGTTTTAAGGGTATCCGGTGCAAAGAAGCACTGTTTTCCCGAATGCCGCCTGTTTCAGAATGGCCGGGAATGCTTTCTTTCTCAGGGAGCGCTTTTTCTGCAGGTTATTCAGACGGGAGAAATTTCTAAAAATGATAAAATAATGATAGGAGGAGTCGAAAGTGAAGCGATTAGAAAAGGATGAATCCCTGTGCATTGGCTGCCGTCAGTGCGAGGAGGCATGTTCAAAAGCATTTTACAAAGTTGCGGATTCTGCAAAATCCTGTATCCGCATTACGGATCGGGAGGACGGAACTCATGGGATTGCTGTGTGCACACAGTGCGGAAAATGTGCTGAGGTGTGCAATACAGGTGTGATTACGGCAGATGCCAAAGGCGTTTACCGCCTCAATAAAAAAGAGTGTGCCGGATGCCTGATGTGTGTAGGCTTCTGTCCGGAGAATGTAATGGTTCAGTGCGATGATTATCTGGAGCCGTCTAAATGTACCGCGTGCGGTCTGTGCGTGAAGGCATGTCCCACAGGTGCAATTCGGATTGTTGAAGAATAGGAGGACATGAGATGATAAGAATGTGTGATTTGCCGCGTTATGCTGATGCGGATATGGAAGAAATCAAAAAAATGAAAGAGGCCCATGAGGTCTTAAATCAGGTTACATACGATCCTACGCCTCTGCATCGCGGCTATACCGACAAACGCCTGAAAATTGATGTGACGGACAATTCTGTAAGCATTATTGATATTCCGCAGGAGGTAAAGGAGAAATTTACAGGCGGAAAGGGATACTGCCTGCGCTATCTGTGGGATGCCACAAATCCGGATACAAAATGGAATTCTCCTGAAAATGCCATTACCATGTCCGCAGGCCCCATCGCGGGAATTACTCAGTACGGCGGAACGGGAAAATGCCTTGTCTGCACGATCTCTCCCATGACAGATATTCCGATTGACTCCAACGTAGGAGGATATTTCGGACCCTTCTTAAAGTTCTCCGGTTTTGATGTAATTGAGCTTACCGGAAAAGCAAAAGAGGACGTTATTATTGTCATTGACGGAAATAAGGGAACTATCTCCATCGAGAAGGCGCCGCTGGAGCACAAGGATGCTCATATTCTGGGCGAGGAACTGACCGCTATGTATGCGGAGGATGAAAATGACAGAAAGAATGTCGCAGTTGTCTGCTCCGGTTCAGCTGCAGAGCACTGCAATCTGTCCATGCTCAACTTTACATTCTACGATCCCAAGAGAAATGTTGTTCGTCTGAAACAGGCCGGAAGAGGCGGAATCGGACGTGTGTTTGCTGACAAGCACATTAAGGCTCTGGTGTGCCATTTCCGCGGGGTTAAGGCAAACCTGAATGATGTATACGATATCAAGATCATTAACAAAGACGGTCTGAAATTCCACCGTGAAGTGGCTACACAGGATGACAAACAGAACTCCATGAGAAAGTCCGGTACGGCTTATTCCATCAGAACCCTCAGTGATTATGATATTCTTCCGACTCACAACTATAAGTACGGCGGAACTGATAAGGTAGATGAAATGGCTCCTGAGGTCTGGAGAGAGAAATGGCTGACACAGGGCGGTGCAGACGGCTGCTGGTATGGCTGTTCCATGGCCTGTGCTAAAACAGCAGATCATTTCCTTTTGAAGACAGGTCCTTACAAAGGACACCGCGTCTGTGTAGATGGTCCGGAGTATGAGAGTGCAGCAGGTCTCGGACCCAACTGCGGCATCACAGATCCGCAGGTTATCCTGGAGCTTAACTTCTACTGCGATACTTATGGAATTGATACGATTTCCTATGGTACCATGACAGCATTTCTGATGGAGTGCTATGAGAACGGTATTCTTAATAAAGAGAGAACAGGCGGCCTTGAGCTTGTATGGGGCAATGCGGAGGCAGATCTTGAGATGCTTCACCAGATGGCGAGAAATGAAGGATTCGGAAAGATTGCAGCTCTGGGCGCTCATAAACAGAAATTATATTTTGCAGAGCAGGGCTGGGGCGATCCGGCATTCTTAAATGATATTGCCATGGAGCAGAAAGGTCTTGAGTATTCCGAGTATGGCTGTAAGGAATCCCTTGCACAGCAGGGTGGATATGGTCTGACCAACAAGGGACCGCAGCATGATGAGGCATGGCTGATCTTCATGGATCAGGTAAACAACCAGATCCCGACCTTTGAAGACAAGGCTGAGGCACTTTACTATTATCCGATGTTCCGTACCTGGTTCGGTCTTCTGGGTCTGTGCAAACTTCCGTGGAACGATATCGTTCCGGCAGATAACAGTCTGACAGATGAGCCTGCAAAGGTGCCGGAGCATGTTGACAATTACCTGGATCTGTATTACGGTGTAACGGGAACTAAGATTGACAGAGATGATATGATCCGTATGTCAGAGAGAGTTTACAATTTCCAGAGAATTTTCAATATCCGTCTTGGAAAGGGACTCAGAAAGAATGATGCGATTCCGTACCGTTCTCAGGGACCGGTAACGGAGGAGGAGTATCTCTCCAGACAGGAGCGCTATGACAGACAGCTGGTGGATCTGGTAGGTTATACGCGTGAAGAAGTGGAGAAGATGACTCTGAAGGAAAAGATGGCTGCTACGAGAAGGCACAGAGAGTCTGAGTATGAGAAGCTGATCGACGCTGTTTATCCGAAGCGCGGATGGACTCTGAACGGCGTTCCTACCGTTGCTCATCTGAAAGAGCTGGGAATGGATCTTCCGGAGCTTCTTGAGATCGTGGAGCCTCTGCAGGATGTGCAGCCGTGAAGCTGAACAACCGTCCCTATGCGGACTGGCATGAGGGACTTACAATCCGGGGCGTCATGGAACACATGAATTTTACCTGGCCGAAACTGGTGGTAAAGGTAAACGGTCAGCTTATCTGGCCGGAGGACTATGACAAGGTAGTTCTGAATGAGGATGACGACCTGAAAATCCACCATTTACTGGGGGGCGGCTGATAAACCGAATAGAGTGGCCGGCAAAAAGAGAGGGAGAACTGCAGGGCGGGACTCCCTCCCTTTTCATATATGTACTGAAAAATGGAAGGAGAGAAAAATGGAAGGACGCAGTCTGGAGAGAGAGCGGTATAAACGCCATCTGATTCTTCCTGATGTGGGGGAAGAAGGACAGGAAAAACTGAAAAATGGACGTGTTCTGGTTGTGGGAGCAGGAGGACTTGGCTCTCCGGTGTGCCTTTATCTGGCAGCGGCGGGGGTCGGAACAATCGGAATTGCCGATTTTGACAGGGTGGACATAAGTAATCTGCAAAGGCAGGTTCTTTACTGTGAAAAAGATGTGGGAAAAAGAAAGGCGGAGGCGGCGGCAGAGCGCCTGCGCCAGATGAACAGCACTCTGAAGGTTCTCACATATGGGGATGGAGTCACGAAAGAGAATATATCACAGATTATAGAAGGTTATGATGTGATAGTGGATGCGTCAGATAACTTCCGTACCAGGTACCTTCTGAGTGATGCCTGCGTCAGAATGGGAAAGCCGGATGTGTACGGGGCGATCTGTGAGTTTTCCGGACAGGTAACCGTATTTACAAAGGATGGTCCCTGTCTGCGCTGTCTGAGCCCGGATGAGCCGGAAACAGAGGTACCGGAGGCATCCGGTTTTGGTGTTCTGGGGGCTATTCCGGGAGTGATTGGCTGCATTCAGGCTGCGGAGGTGCTGAAACTTCTTTTGGGAACAGGAGACAGTCTTGTGGGGCGGATGCTGTTTGTGGATTTAAAGTCAATGAGTTTTGACGAGATGGAAATAGGGGCAAATCCCAGATGCACCTGCGCATCGTTTCACCGTCTGATTTGATAAAATATATCTGTTCTGAAATGCTTTCTGCTTCATGCAGGGCTGTGCTGTCGATTTTATCTGCAAGAACAAAGAAGTTCATCAAAAAAGGATGACATTCGGGAAAAAAAACGATATAATATGAAAAACATAGTGTTGTTTTTCACATACAGGAAAAAGTGTCAGAGAAGAGGGAGTATACATGGAACAGAAACTGACCCATTTTGACGCGGAGGGAAATGCTGTGATGGTGGACGTGTCCCAGAAGGACATAACAAGCCGTACGGCAGTGGCATCAGGGAAAATATGGGTAAATGAGGCAGTTATGGAAGCTGTGCTGGCGGGAACCGTTGCGAAGGGCGATGTGCTCGGCGTGGCACGGGTGGCCGGCATTATGGCTGTAAAACAGACATCCGGTCTTATTCCCATGTGTCACACACTGCTGATTACAAAATGCAGTGTGGATTTTGAGATTGACCGGGAGAATCTTGCGATTAAAGCGATCTGTACGGCAAAGACAGACGGAAAAACAGGTGTGGAGATGGAGGCCCTTACAGGAGTCAGTGTGGCGCTTCTTACCATATATGACATGTGCAAGGCGATTGACAAGCGGATGGAGATGGGGGAGATCCATCTTGAGACGAAATCCGGAGGAAAGAGCGGAGATTTTGTGCGATGATTGACGGAGTGGGAAGAAATATTGATTATATTCGGATATCTGTGACGGATCGCTGCAATCTTCGCTGTGTCTACTGTATGCCGGAGGAAGGAATTGAGAGCATTCCCCATGAGAGAATTCTCCGTTTTCAGGAAATTCTGCGTATCTGCAGAATTCTGGCCGATAACGGCATACGCAAGGTCAAGCTGACGGGAGGAGAACCTCTTGTGCGGCGCGGAATAGCTGATCTGGCTGCTCAGATTAAGGCTATAAATGGGATTGACAGCGTGACGATCACAACGAACGGCGTGCTGCTGGAGGAGATGTACGATCAGCTGGCAGATGCCGGGATTGATGCCATAACTGTAAGTCTGGATACACTGGATACAGAGGTGTTCCGCACTCTTACAAGGCGGAACGAGGCTGAACGGGTAAAGCGGGGACTTGCAATGGCTATAAAAAAAGGACGGGTGCCGCTGAAAATTAATTGTGTGCCGGTAATGGGGCTTGAAAAGCAGCAGCTTTCTGATATCGCTCTTCTGGCAAAGGATAATCCCGTTCATGTGAGATTTATAGAAATGATGCCTATCGGCATGGGGAGTCAGTTCCCCTTTGTCAGAGAGGACGAGCTGCGGGCTGCTCTGGAAAAGAATTTCGGGCTGTTTACGCCGTGTGATGATGTGGCGGGCAATGGGCCCTGTCATTATTTTGCGGTGGAGGGATTTAAAGGGCGCATAGGATTTATCAGCGCTGTCAGTCATAAATTCTGTACGGAATGTAACCGTGTCCGTCTGACTGCGGAAGGATTTTTAAAAACCTGTCTTCAGTATGACTGCGGTGTAGAGTTAAAGCCGCTGCTGCGGTCGGGAGCTTCAGATGAAGAGCTGGAGCGTGCGATTTCACACGCACTGCAGAATAAACCTCTGGGCCATAGTTTTGGAGGCGGAGAGAAATTTGCAGGACGTGAACTGCGGGGAATGTCTCAGATTGGAGGATGATAAAAATGGGAAGAGTAGTAGCTACATGTACCAGTGATATAAAAGGTGTTCAGAAGAAAAATGTGCATCAGGTAAATCTGATTGAAGATTTCGGGATTGAGGGCGACGCCCATGCGGGCAAATGGCACCGTCAGGTAAGCCTTCTGTCTTATGAGAAGATAGAAGAGTTTCGGGCCAGAGGTGCGGTTGTTGAGGATGGCGCATTCGGAGAAAATCTGGTTGTGGAGGGAATTGACTTTAAAACCCTGCCCATCGGAACAAAATTCCACTGCAATGATGTGGTGCTGGAGCTGACACAGATTGGAAAAGAATGTCATCACGGATGTGCGATCTTTCAGGCTATGGGAGACTGCATCATGCCCCGTGAGGGTGTATTCACAAAGGTTCTTCATGGCGGTGTAATCCGCGAGGGAGACAACCTGGAAATTATGGAGGAAGAGGCATGAGAGTGGCAGTTATTACATCCAGCGATTCAGGTTATGCGGGAAAGCGCGAGGATGTCAGCGGGCCGGTAATAGAGGAACTGGTACAGGCCGCAGGGTATGAGGTGGTTTCAAAAACCATCCTGCCGGATGATTATGAAGCGCTCAAAAATGCACTTGCGGGAATCTGTGACAACAAAGAAGCTGATTTGATTCTCACGACGGGCGGGACCGGTTTTTCGCCCAGAGATGTAATGCCCGAGGCGACGGCAGCCGTGGCGGAGCGCATGGTTCCGGGAATTCCTGAGGCGATGAGAGCCTACAGTATGCAGTTTACAAAGCGGGCGATGCTTAGCCGCGCAGCCAGCTGCATCCGCAAACAGACACTGATCGTCAATCTGCCGGGAAGTCCCAAGGCGGTAAGAGAATGTCTGGAATATATTCTGCCGGAATTAAATCATGGCCTTGAGATTCTTCTGGGAAAGACAGGAGAGTGTGCCAGATAAAAAATACTGCTTACAATACAGTTTTTTAATAACGTTCCCTTAATTGAGAAATAACGCTTTGCTGTCTTTACTTCTCATAAAAATAATGCTAAAATAGAGCGATACGAGATTATATCATGTCAGACGAGGAGTATGAAGACAATGGCTAGGGGAAACAACACAAAGGCAAAAATTGCTCGTGTTGCGTGGAAGTTATTCCATGAAAAAGGTTATGATGAGACTACGATAGATGAGATTATCCTGCAGTCCGGGACATCTAAAGGGAGCTTTTATCATTATTACAGTGGAAAAGACGAGCTTCTGGCGGCACTGCCGGAGATATTCGATGCAAAGTACGAGGAAGTTATCCAGACACTGGATCCGGAGATGGACAGCTTCGAGAAACTGATGATCCTGTGTTACAGTGTGCACGATCTGATTGGCGACGAGATTCCTATGGGACTTTTGGCATCTCTCTACTCGTCACAGGTGGTTACAAAGGGCGATAAGCACCTTCTGAATCAGAACCGTTTTTACTATAAGCTGGTCAACCAGCTTGTGGATGAAGGACAGAGAAGAGGCCAGATTACGCGGAGTCTGCCATATTATGAGATTGCTCATCTTTATGCACTCTGCGAGAGAGCTATTATTTACGATTACTGTATATCGAACGGAGACTATCCTCTGGGAGAGTATACACGGAGGACAATGCCTCTTATTTTCGGCGGAGTCCGGACAAAGAGAGAAACGGAATAGTATATGCATCGCCAGTGAGCATGCAGGTCAAGCATGTGCCGCAGAGTATAACTGCAGTGCATGCTTGTTTTGACGTATGGAGGAGAAACCATGGAGAGAGAGACTTATGGCTATATCAATATTGTGAATGCCAGTGAGAATAATCTGAAGCACGTATCGCTGAAAATACCCAAAAAGAAGATTACTGTGTTTACGGGAGTGTCCGGTTCGGGAAAATCTTCACTCTGTCTGGACACCATCGCGGCTGAATCACGGAGAGAGCTGAATGTGACATTCCCCAGCTTTGTGCAGCAGTTCCTGCCAAAATATGGAAGGCCTGATGTGGAGCGCATGGAAAATCTGCCGGTAACAATTGTGATTGATCAGAAGAAACCGGTTGCCAACTCCCGCTCAACGGTGGGAACGTATACAGATATATATGCCCTTCTGCGTCTTCTTTTTTCACGAGTGGGAAAGCCATTTGTGGGCTATTCCGACAGTTTTTCCTTCAACCATCCCAGCGGAAAGTGTGAGCGGTGTGAAGGCCTGGGAGTTGTGACAGAGCTGGATATTCACAAGCTGGTTGATTTTGACAAGTGTCTCAATGATGAGGGAGTTATCAAATGGCCTGCTTTTACCACTGGTGCATGGAGATGGAAGCGCTATGCTTACAGCGGCCTGTTTGATCTGGATAAAAAGATAAAAGATTACTCAAAGGAAGAGATGGATCTCTTCCTGTATTCTCCCCAGATCCGCCTTAAGAACCCGCCGGCCAACTGGCCGAAATCCGCAAAATACGAGGGAATTTACCCCCGTATGTACAGAAGCATTATCACTTCAAAAGAGGGGCAGCTTCACAAGAAAGAGCTGGATCGCATCGTCAGCACATTTACGTGTCCCGAGTGCCATGGTGCGCGTCTCAATGAAAAGATAAGAAGCTGTCTTATCAATGGGAAAAATATATGTGAAGTGTCAGATATGCCTATTCCTGATGCTGCAAAATTTATCCGGGAGATCGATGACCCCCTTGCAAGGGATATAAAGGTGGAAATTCTGAAAAGGATGAATGCACTTATTGAGATTGGGCTGGGGTATTTGTCTCTGAGCCGTGGAACAGACACGCTTTCCGGCGGAGAGGCGCAGAGAATTAAAATTGCGAGATATATTAATTCGCCTCTTACCGATATGATGTATGTTCTTGATGAGCCCAGTGTGGGCCTTCATTCCCGTGATATTCAGAATCTGAAGAATTCTCTTATCAAACTGAAGGAGCATGGCAATACGGTTCTGATTGTGGAACATCACCGGGAAGTAATAAGTCTTGCGGATCATATTGTGGATATGGGGCCGGAGGCCGGTATAAACGGCGGACAGATCATGTATGAGGGGCCTTATGAAGGACTTCTTAAATCTGATACGGTTACAGGCCGTATGCTGCGGACCAGAATACCGCTCAAGAAAGACTACAGAAAACCTGCGGGCTGGTACCATCTGGAGCATGCAACGCTCCATAATCTGAAAGATATTACAGTGGATCTTCCCCTGGGTGTTATGACGGTAATAGCCGGAGTGGCCGGTTCGGGAAAGAGTTCTCTCATGGAGTTTTTCAGAGACAGTTATCCCGGCGAGGTAATTTCGATTCGCCAGAAGGATATCGGAATTAATCTCCGCTCTACTCCCGCCACATATCTGGACATTGCGGATGCGATCCGGGGGCTGTTCGCAAAGGCCAACCACATGAATCAGGCATATTTCAGCTTCAATTCAAAGGGAGCCTGCCCTGCCTGCCAGGGAAAAGGAGTCATTATTTCCGATATGGCATATATGGATTCTATTGAAACTGTGTGTGAGGAATGCCACGGCACCCGTTATTCAAAAGAGGTTCTGGGTTATCTCTATAAAGGGAAAAATATTGCTGAGGTCATGGATCTGACGGTGCGTCAGGCAATAAAATTTTTTGAGGGCGAAGATTTTGTGAAGAAGCTGGATACGCTTATGCAGGTGGGACTTGGATATCTTCATCTGAACCAGTCCATGACCACTCTCTCGGGGGGAGAACTGCAGCGTGTCAAGCTGGCAAGCCGACTTGATGAGAGGGGACAGATCTTTATTCTTGATGAGCCCACGGACGGACTTCATCTGGATGACATCAGGAGACTGATGAAGCTGTTTAACCGTATGACGGATCAGGGAAATACGCTCTTTATAATTGAGCACAGTCTGGATGTGATGAAGGATGCGGATTATATAATCGAGCTCGGCCCGGGGGGCGGTATGGCAGGCGGAAACCTTCTTTATGCCGGAACGCCGGAGGGAATGCTGAAATCGGACAGGAGTGTTACCAGAGAATATCTGGAACAGAGCCTGGGAGAAGTGTGATGTGAGAAAACAAAATCAACGGCCGCTTTGCAGAAATTTAAGTCTGCAGAGCGGCCGTTTTAAACTTCTAAAGATATTTTTTGGCATCTTTAAAAAAGGAAGCAATAATCAGGATGATTATAAAGGCAATGGGAAAAGCTGCAATAATGGATACAGTCTGCAGATTCGCCATAGAGCTGTCACTGAATACAAGCGCGATGGGGAGAAGAATCAGCATAAGAGACCAGAAGATTTTTACTCCCATATGGGGCTCTTCCTCATTCGTCAGTTCCCGGTAGGAATAGGCTGATGCGACGAGAGCAATGGCGTCAAAGCTTGTTGCGTAAAATGCGATCATAGTAACTGCCAGAAGAATGAGCACAAGCGGTGCCAGAGGGAGCATTCTTACGATGGCGGTAATAGTTGTATAAAGATCGCCGCTCTGAGTGTACATGTTCAGAATATCCAGTTTTCCCGAAACCTGAAGTCCCAGGCTGTAATTTCCCAGAATAATAAAGCTTGTAAAGGTTCCTCCCAGCCCGAATACATAGCCTCCCAGAATTGTCTGGCGAACTGTGCGTCCGCGCGATATGTTTCCGATAAAGAAAGGTGCCGCAACACACCAGACCATCCAGTAAGCCCAGTAAAAGATAGTCCAGTTCTGAGGGAAGGAAGTTGTGCGCTGAGGATCGGTATATGTGGCCATACCTATGAAATTCTGGATCAGATTTCCGACTGAAGAAAAGCCGGTCTCGATGATATAGCGGGTTTCTCCTCCCATAAGAAGTACATAAACCAGAAGAGCCAGGAAGAGATATACACAGGATGCAGCCAGACGTATGATGCCGTGCATTCCGCCCAGAACAGAAATCGTGTAGACCAGGCAGGTTACGGCCAGAATCAGGATGGTAATCCATTTTGAGTTCTCAATTCCCAGCAGATCAGCGACAATCTGTCCCATAAGGGGGGTTGCAAGACTGAAAGTGGTGGCTGTCCCTGCAAGCAATGCAAAAACAGCTGTCAGATCAATCAGTTTTCCTGCGAGGCCGTCGGTCCTGTTGCCCAGAACCGGACGGCAGGCTTCGGAATACTTCTGCTTGCGGCAGCCCCTCACATGAAGCATGAAGCCGAAAGCGACGGCGAGAACCACATAAAAACTCCACGGAACAGGACCCCAGTGAAATAAAGGGAAAGTGCTGGACCAGTCCTGAATAGAGCCCAGTTCCGCAATGTGCGGATCCTGTGCATACAGAATCCACTCGCAGAGTGAATAAAATAAAATATCGGCAGCCAGGCCGGAGGTAAACATCATGGATCCCCAGGCAAAGTTGGAGTATCGGGGTTTTTCATTAGCTGCGCCCAGACGAAGAGAACCGTACCGGGAAAAAGCCAGATACAGCGAAATCAGAAAAACGCCGAGTCCCACAGCAAGATACCAGGTTCCAAAGGCTTCCTGAAGAAAGAAGCGGATGGACTCCAGAATGTTTTTTGAGGTATCCGGAAGAGCCATAAAGCTGAGGCACAGAAGAAGGATGACAAGGAACGGAATTGCCGTAGTTGTCCAGTCAATCTTTTTTTTCAGTGATTTGTCGGATGGGGAGTTCATGTACACCTCCTGTGTTCAAAAATATTTTTATATTTAAATTATTGAACACATTATAGCATCAATAAAATGGAATTACAAGGTTTTCTGTTAACTTTGGAACAAATTTTGTTTCGGAGGCAGCATTTTTCTGCAAAAAAGGTAAAGAAAAGCCCGAAAACGGAGCGATCGTCAATTTCCGTTTTCGGGTTTTATTATGAATATATTTATATGTTGCTGAAAAGATACGGAATCTTCAGGCATTTACTGGAAAATGCGTACTTCCAGTCCGTGCTCCTGCAAAACCTTGGCGTAGCGCATCATGTTCTCTTCGGTAAATGACGCTGAGCTGGCGGTTATGGCAGGCATATGAAATTCTTCATATTTTTTTGCCCCCAGACTGTCATATCGAACAAGGTATACGCTTTTAATGTGATGTTCAGAAAAGAGCCGGGCAAACTCCCGGGCATCACAGAGGGTGTCATTAATACCGGGGGTAATGGTAATGCGGGCAGTAACCGGGATGCCTGAAGCTACTGCAAAATCCATATTTTCCAGAATGGTCTGGTTGGAAACACCGGTAAACTGAACGTGTTTTTTTTCTGAATAGTGTTTGATATCCAGAATCAGCTTGTCGGTATGCGCAATCAGGCGGGCAAAGGCAAGAGGCTGAGCGAAGCCGGTTGTTTCCAGCGTTGTGTGAATGGAGTTTCGGTGGCACTGTCTGAGAAGATTTGCGGCAAAGTTTGGCTGAAGCAGCGCATCGCCTCCGGAAAGCGTGATTCCTCCTGTGGCTCCGTAATGCTGCTTATCCTCCAGAACAATATCCATAACCTCGTCAAGTTCCATCATTTTTCCCACAAAGTGAAGCATTCTTGGAGGACAGTTCTGGATACATGTCCGGCAGGCACTGCAGGTATCCGGCGAGAAAACGAGTCGGTTTCCCTCAAAACGAAGACTGTGGGTCGGACAGCTTGCCTCACATAGTCCGCAGAAAAGGCAGCGTTTACTGTCCCATAGAATCTGTGTGGGACGGTTCTGCGACTTAGGTGTAGAGCACCATGAGCAGCGAAGAGGGCATCCCTTAAAATAAACAGTTGTCTGGAGAGCGGAGCAGTCAGGCTCCATGGTTTTTTGTATTTTAAAAATATTGGCTTGCATGAAATACATACTCCTGATTCAGAAGGCACAAAACAGGCTGCGTTCATTCCGGATCCGTATTCGGATGAATTATGCAGCCAAAAGAAATACAAGCATACTATAGCACAATCATATTTAAAAGTAAATGAAACAGGGGCGGGGGCAAATGGAAAAAGAAAAGACAGTTTTCGGCTGTTTATGTGTCAATTTACACAAGAAAATGGGAATAAAAGGAAAGACATGGCTTTTTCTTGACAGGATACCCCTTAATATATTATAGTAAAGAAGGAAAACGGACAGAGTTTTCCCGAGTAAAAGCATATACATAAGATTTCAGAATGTGCATAAGATAATGGCGGACAGACATAGAGATGTTTGTACGGAAGATACACAGGATAAAAGATGGAGAAATCCCGGCAGATGCAGAAAATATGTGTCTGCCGGGAATTTTTTCTGTCAGATTGCCGGTTTTTTTTTGAAAATGAAACGTTTCTTTAGCGGGTGTGCTGTTGTAATTGCAGGATAAAGTTGCTATAATGAGTGGCTGTAATAAAAAATATTAAAAGGGATATGGGAGGTTGTCTGAGGTGAAACGTTTAATTGGTTTTTGCGGGAGTCTGGGGCTGATGCTTCTCTCCAACCCGATTACAGCTTTAGCAGCAGAACAGGAAAGCGAAGCGGCGGCGACTGTTCCGCTGTGGATGTGCATTCCTTTTGCAGGACTTCTGCTCTGCATTGCGATTTTGCCGCTTGTAAAGGCAGAATGGTGGGAAGCTCATCAGCCGCTGGCGGTAGTGTTCTGGTCGCTTTTGTTTATTATTCCTTTTGCGGCGGTGTTCGGTGCAGGGAAAGCGACAGAAACTGTTCTGGAATGCATGATTAATGATTATCTTACATTCATTATTTTGCTGTTTGGTCTGTTCTGTGTTTCGGGCAACATTACAATGTCGGGAGATCTGGCCGGTTCCCCGCGGGTTAATGTGGGTCTTCTGGCACTGGGAACAATTCTTTCCAGCTGGATCGGAACGACAGGAGCAAGTATGCTTATGGTTCGTCCCGTTATAAAAATGAATGCCTGGAGAAAGAAAAAGCGTCATATTATAATCTTTTTTATTTTTCTGGTTTCCAACATCGGCGGGTGCCTGACTCCTATCGGAGATCCGCCCCTTCTTATGGGATTTATGAGAGGAATTCCATTTTTCTGGAGCCTGAACCTCGCGCCGGTTCTTTTATTTAATATGGTAGTTTTGCTGACAATATTTTATTTCATCGATCTGCGGGCTTACCGTCAGGATATTGCAGTGGGATTAAAGCCTGATATCAGCAAGCCAGGTACGGAGGTTAAGCTGCGCGGTGCTCATAATCTGCTCTTTCTTATTATGATTGTGGCAGCGGTTATTTTGAGCGGAACTCTTCCGTCACTGCCGGCTTTTCAGGATGCTGCCGGCGATGTGCTGGGAATCAGAATTTTCGGAGAGGTAAAGCTTACTTATCCGGCAATTATTGAAATTATGATTATTCTTCTGGCTGCATTTCTGTCTTTCAAAACGACCAAGGCAGAAATTCGCAGGGAGAATCACTTTACCTGGGGAGCAATTCAGGAGGTAGCGGTGCTCTTTGTTGGTATTTTCATTACCATGCAGCCTGCCCTCATGATTCTGAAAGCAAATGGTGCCAACCTTGGTATTACAGAGCCATTTGAGATGTTCTGGGCAGCAGGTTTTCTTTCCAGCTTCCTGGACAATACGCCAACGTATCTGGTATTTCTGACAACGGCGGGCTCTCTGGGATTTACGGAAGGAATGACTACCGTACTGGGAACCGTTCCGATGCAGATGCTTATGGCTATTTCCTGCGGTGCGGTATTTATGGGCGCCAATACATATATTGGAAATGCCCCGAACTTTATGGTAAAATCAATTGCTGATGAGAACGGTGTTAACATGCCGTCCTTCTTCGGATATCTGCTCTGGTCACTGTCCATCCTCGTTCCGGTATTTGTACTGGATACGCTTTTGTTCTTCTTATAGGGAGGTAATCGATATGGGTATGAGTAATGAAGAAAAGATCAGGGAACTGGCTGAAAGAATTTATGATCTCGATGCTGAAGTATATTCTCAGATCGGCTCCTCTCTGGGACGTGTTTTTAACAGAGACAGAGAGCGGTGTGTAAATGAGATGGTTCATCTTATGCTGACGCGTCCCCAGGCAAATCTGGTGCGCAGTGAGATTGCCCTTATTGGAAATATGGCCCGTACTATTCAGGATAAGGATGAACGGAAGCTGGTAATGACAGAGTACAATAAAATACTGCAGGAAGTAATGAGCCTGCCTACCAGCTTTGCCAGCGGAGATGTTATCAATGCAGAGCTGGCAAGGCTTAACACGTTCAATCTGCGCAACCGTTTTTCCAGTACCGATCATCTGATTGTGTGCATCAGCTGGACGTATGGGAGCGGCGGTGTAAATATTGGTTTCAAGCTGGCTGATAAACTGAAAATCAATTTCTATGATGCAGAAATTTTTGAAGCGGTTATGAAACGTCTGGAAGCAGAGAAGGATTCGGTACAGGATAAAGCGGGATATGGGGTTCGGCCGGGAGAACCTATTACGGCTAACCCGAGTGATGCTTTTAAGCCGGAGCGCCATCTGACATTGCGTCAGCATATAAGAGAATTCAGCCGTTTCCACGGCCTTCCCAAACAGGATGCTGTATTTTTTAATGAGAGTGATCTTCTGTGTGACATGGCTAAAAAGGAAGATTTTGTTGTCCTGGGGCGATGCAGTGATGTTATCATGACAAATAACCGTATTCCCCATATCAGTATTTACATTACAGCTCCTATGGAAGAGCGCATTAAGCGGACAATGGAGATCGACAACAAGCTGACGGTAAAGCAGGCACGTCATTATCTGAAGCATCTGGACAGACAGAGAGCTCATCATTATTATTATTATACAGGCCGGCGCTGGGGTAATGCCAATAACTATGATTTATGTATTAACAGCGCATGTTACGGAATTGACGGTGCAGTGGATTTTATATACCGCATGCTGAATCTTCGTGATGAAGATGATAAAAAATAACTGGACAGAGAATGCCGGGGCAGCCCGGACAGCCGCAGATGCCGGCTGTCCGGGCTGCTTTTTCAATAAATGAATACTTGAAAAGATAAGAAGGGGGCATTATACTGGAAAATATTACACCTGAAAATACGGTACTGGCAGTATCAGGTGTGATGAAGCTGGTTTCTTTTGCGCCGGCATAAGTGGAGCTTTCTGTTTATGCTCCGATAAAACAGGCAGATTGGATTTTTCTGGATCAGGAAAGGAGAGGTTTGTTATGGAACAGAGAGAAATGCGCCATGTGGCGGATTCAGCAGTAACGCAGACACAGATTGTACTCAGCAGCCATATTAATGGGGCGGGGCGCCTTTTTGGCGGTCAGCTGATGGAATGGATTGACATTGTGGCGGGGGTTGTAGCCCGCAGGCATTCGCGCTGTAATCAGACAACAGCGTCGGTTGATAATCTGCAGTTTAAAGAAGCGGTTCATTTAAATGACACGCTGATTCTTCTGGGAAAACTGACCTATGTGGGAAATACCTCTATGGAAGTACAGGTAGACAGTTACGTGGAAGCTCTGGACGGTACCCGCAAACTGGTAAACACAGCGTTTTTTGTCATGGTAGCGCTTGATGAAAATGATCAGCCCACGGCAGTACCCGGCCTGATTGTGGAAACGGAAGAGGAAAAGGCAGCCTGGGAGGCGGGAAAGCGCCGCAATGAGCTGCGCAAACAGAGAAGAATTGAAAAATTCTGATAATAAAGACAGAAAAACGTGTTCCAAATAAAGCCAGGTCAGAATACGGTTAAAATGTGAGCAATGTAAAAAGAAAAAAAGATTGACTCTCCTCTAACGTCATAGTTTATACTGACAGCAGATTCGAATCGGAGAACACAGACAGGAGGGGTAAATATGCTGACAACAGGACAGTTTTCAAAGATATGCCAGGTCAGCGTAAAAACGCTGCATTATTATGACAAAATCGGTCTTCTCACACCTTTGCGGGTGGACTCGCTGACGGGATACCGGTATTACAGCCGGGAGCAGATGGACAGAATGCTTCTGATTGGAAGACTGAAGAGATATGGATTTTCTCTGGAAGAAATTGCAGATATTCTTGTCTGTGGGGATGAACGGGTACTCTTTTCAAAGCTTAAGCATCAAAAGGAAAAATTAACTTTGCAGAGGCAGGAGACAGAGCTGATTATCAGTGAGCTGTCAGATCATCTGCAGAACTTTGAAAGGACGGGAAATATCATGGGTTATCAGAAACGATATGAAATCTGCACAGTTTATACACCGGACAGGGCTGTAATAGCCAGCCGGCAGATGATGGGAGTCAAAGATTTCGGCACATATTTCAGTTCCCTGTATGAGCGTATGGCAAAAGAGGAGCTGACGCCTGACGGAATTCGCGGTGCGGTTTATTACGATGAGGAGTTTAACCGAGAATGCTCTGATATTGAGCTGATTGCCGGAGTAAAGCAAACAGGGCGGGCAGATAAAATTATAAAGGGCCGTCTCTGTGCATCAACAATTCACAAAGGTGCCTATTCTTCTCTGTCTGATGCATACGGGGCTCTTGTAGCGTGGATTGAAGAAAATGGCTATGCGTGGGATGGTGCTCCGTATGAGATTTATACAAAAACGCAGTTTGACGGGCTCGCGCCGAAAGACTGGGAGACAGAAATATATTTTCCGGTAAAAGAAAAAGATGACAAATAAACATGCAGATTCCGTGATGAGATCGGAATCCAAGTAGGGGTATATGCTGTATTGAGCCGCAGAAACTGAGTTTTCTGCGGCTCAAATTATTTGCAGGGTGCATCTATCTGTTGCTTGCTGTATGTGGGGGATGGTGGTATGATTCATTTATTATACATAACGGAATGAGAGACGGGAATAAAGGAGAGGGGAAAATGGGTAAAACGGAATCCAATAAAGAAATATTTGAAAAAATGCCGATTTCGGCAGCCCTCAGAGCCATGGTTGTGCCGACTGTTTTCAGTCAGATAATTGTTCTGATTTATAATATGGCGGATACATTTTATGTGGGAAGAACGAATAATCCCTATATGGTGGCGGGAACATCCCTGATTCTTCCTATATTTAATATTACTCTGTGTCTGGCAGGCATTGCGGGTATCGGCGGGGGTGCGTTGATTTCGCGGCTTCTTGGAAAAAACATGGAGAGTGAGGCCAGGAAAGCCAGTGTATTCTCCCTGTATCTTGCCATATTTGTGGCGGCTGTGTTTTCTGTGGCCACGGCTGTATTTATGAGACCTCTGCTGGAATTCCTCGGTGCAGGAGAAAATACATATACGTACGCCCGACAGTATGCATTCTGCGTGATTGTACTGGGCGCGGTTCCGACTGTTCTGTCAAATGTTATGGCCAACCTGCTTCGGAGTACGGGATGTTCCAGAGAGGCAGGGATTGGAATTACCCTTGGCGGAGCACTGAACATACTGCTTGATCCGCTGTTTATGTTCATTCTTCTTCCTGATGGCTATGAAGTGCTGGGAGTGGGAATTGCCACGTTTTTATCCAACTGTACAGCGTGCTGTTATTTTATGATTGTACTCTTCAGAATGAGAAGAGGAACTGTCATTACATTCAGACTGAGTGAGGGAATGCCGAGGAGAGAAAATATTGTAGCGGTGTTTGCGGTAGGCATTCCATCTGCCATTGCAACCCTGCTTTTTGATCTTGACTATGTTATTGTGGACAGGCTGATGGTTTCCTATAGCGATCTGGCTCTGGCGGCCATTGGGATTGTTCTGAAGGTAGAGAGACTTCCGCTGAATGTGGGAATTGGCATATGTCAGGGAATGCTGCCTCTTGTGGCATACAATTTTTCTGCCAGAAATCAGAAGCGGATGGAGGAGGCAATCCGGCTTTCCAGACGGCTGGGAATTATAGTGGCGATGGTAAGTATTGTCCTCTATGAAATATTTGCAGTTTATCTGATTCGCTTTTTCATATCAGATGCTCAGACAATCGGGATGGCTACGCAGTTTCTGCGGATACGGGTTCTGGCTACACCGCTCATGTTTCTGAGCTTTTTTACGGTTTATCTGTTTCAGGCATTCGGACGGGGGGAAAAGGCATTGTTTCTTGGACTTACCCGCTGGCTGGTATTTAATATTCCCATGCTGTTTTTACTGAATTATGTGGTGGGAATGTATGGGATTGTGTGGTCCCAGGTAACAGCAGATACACTTACGGTAATATTGTCTTTCTATGTGTATAATCGGTATCGTCCCCGAAATCCGGATAAAGAAAAGCAGTTGAAGATAAGTGAGGGAAAAGGAAATGGATGAGCAGATAAAAGTATCTGATTACAGAGAAGACAGTATTCCTGAGTGGAACAGAAGTGAACTTCTTGAGGCAAGGAGAAAGGAGATTCTTAATTACGGACTCACATTTCCCGGCGCTTATACCGACACCCCTTTTCATGACGAAAACTGGGTGCTTCTCCGTTTCAGAAAAAATCGCCGCACATTTGCGGCCACATATGAAAGAAACGGAAATATCTGGATAAATGTGAAAGTGGATCCGCAGTGGCGGGATGTATGGCGGAGCGTTTATAAATCTGTTCTCCCCGCCTATCATCAGAATAAAATACACTGGAATTCTATTATACTGGACGGAACGGTTCCGGAAAAAGAGGTGCGGCGGATGATCGCGGAGAGCTATGATCTTATAAAAGATAAGTAATGATATGCGGCGAAAAAGAGGCGGTACAGGGAAGTGCCCCGGTTTCGCCGCATTTGTCATATTTTCTCTATAATATAGGACTGCAGACTTTTTTTGCATCCGTTTTTTTCATAAAAGGCTTCCATTCCCGGCTGTGCACCAAAATACAGCATGGTCGGTGTATTCTCCTTTGCAAGCTGTAAAAGCCGGCTTCCGATTCCCCGATGCTGATAATCCGGAAGGACCAGAAGTTCTGTGATTGTTCCGAAATAACAGCCGTCTGAGAGAATGCGCAGACAGCCGACAAGCTTCTTTCTGTCATAAGCAGTTATATTCAGCGTCCTTGACAGCGCCTCCTGTGTTCTGTCACAATCGTAATCTCCTGGCCATATTTTATTGACGAATGGGATGAACAGAGATGCATTAAGTGTGCTGTCGTTGATTTTGTACTCCATATTATTATCCTCCATAAAATCAGTTGTTTTTGGACGAGCGGAAAAGACAGTACAGTTCGGAGTCATCGATTACTGTCAGTTCATCAATTTTGCTGTTATTGTCGAATTTTGCGCGGCACTGTACCGCTGCGTTCTTTTCTTCCTGCTCAGGCAATTGCACTTTAAGGGAGAGTGTGTATACAGAAAAATCGTTTTCTTCCTCAATGTCGGTTTTTTCTAAATCGATCGAAGCTTTTGCGATATATGCGAGAACATGATATTCCTCCCTGTCCGGATTAAATCAAAATAATATAAATTGTTTATGGGATGTCCTTCCCTGTTATATGATTATTTATATTTTAACTTAACAAAAACCGGCTGTACAGGGTGTATTTCTGTTTCAAAGATTGCATCTCGAATTACAAAATCGCATCTCGTCTTACAACTCAGCTGCTATTAAGATGGTTCAAGAAAAAATAATAAAAATTAATGTTTATCATTAAAAAATAATTGAAATATGATAAAAAACAGAGTATTATATGGATATAAAGATAAATTGGAAAACAAACTTTCGGTGTGCAGAACTTTATTTTGATGAAATTTTATAATTTTAGCCGGAAACGAATTTAACTGGGATTGCGTTTTAAGTCAGGAGGGTAGATTATGAACGAACTGGAGAAGAAAATTCACGAGGAATCTTCGACATGTCTGGAATATGCGAAGTTTATCCGTATTTTGTGCTGGATAAGTCTTGTATCGGTTATGATTTTTGTGGGGATTTTTCTTATTGCACCTCAGACGGTTGAAAAGACGAAGGATATCGTACAGGGAAAAATGTTGATTTTAAAGTGGTTTCTTTCCTTTTACGTCGGAGATGAAATGTATGTGAACGGTGTTCTGCAGAGGCGGGAGGTTATTATCCACGCACTGGGCATACTGATTTTTGCATTGATACTTCTGTGGATGCTGCAGCATTTCATCTGCATATTCCGTATTATCAGTGAAAAAGGGCGTCCGTTTGAAGCTGAGGTGGCGAAAAGAATAAAGAAAATTTCCGAAGGACTGACAGTACTTTTAATTCTCCAGATGGGATTTCTTTTTGGAGTACTTCTTGGGACGGCCGTATACTGTGTGGCCCTGATATTTGAATATGGCTGCAGGCTGCAGACGCTGGAGGATGAAACTGTTTAAACGGGATGTTTTCAGATGGGGAATCTTTGACTACTTTATTAATTGAAAGGGACAGGAATGGCAATTATTTCAAGACTGGATCGGGTTATGGCGGACAGGAAGATATCGCTCAATGAGCTTGCGGAACGTGTGGGAATATCGAACGTGAATCTTTCCAAGCTGAAAACGGGAAAGGTAAGTGCCGTTCGGTTTTCCACACTGAACGCAGTCTGCCGGGAGCTTCACTGTCAGCCGGGAGATATTCTTGAGTACCGGGAGGAAGACGAGGTTGAAGAAGATAAAGATGAATGAGAGAGACTGCGCCAGCGGGCGGGAGTGGAATGTATTTTTTGATGGAAATTTTTGGGGATATACCGGAAAGGAAAGCGCAGGAGAGGAGATTAAAGTTAATAAAAATTTTCAATGGGCGGGGAAAATGTGTCTGATTCCTGCAGTCTATCTGTGTGGGAAAGGGATTGTGGCAGATATCTGTATCCGGACAGAACCGGAGGAAATCCAATCTTTCATGGAACGATGGAATCTCAGTCCGGAAAATGAGAGAGAAAGACATTTTACCCGGGAAGAGCAGATGCTTCTTGAGGCAGAAAATCCTCTGACGTTTGATTTTTCTTTGCGGCTTTCTGTAAATGGTCAGGTTTTGACCCGTTCTCATGGATGTTCGGTTTGCGTTTTGCCATGGCTTAAGGAGAATAATAACAGAGAGGAAGAGCAGATATTAGCTTACTATGGCCTGGATACATATTTTGCATGGACGATCTGGCGTTTTTCATTTCCCTGGAAGACAAAATCATGTGCGGCAATTCAAACGCTTTCTGCCCAATTGCGGCAGAACCCGGTGCTTATTCCGGTTTCGCGGCTGTGTGTTTCGGAAGCGGGAGAAAAATTTTCTTTTCACAGTCCGGAAAATGGAAAAGCCTGCACACTGACTGTGAAGGAATACAAAAAAGAAGAGGTACCGGAAAACAGTCTTAAGATGATGAGAGATACGATATTTCCGACACATTTTTATCGGATGAGCTATTTACTTGAACCGGATATCCCTGATGACAGGATTCGGATTCTGGACTGCTCCGATGGAGATAAGCCGGGAAAAAGGGGAGGCAGCTGTTCGGCCGCGGCGGCCATTGGGATTATCGGAGGAGCAGACGGAGCGCTCCCGGCAATAGCCGGGGATGGTCCTTCGGGAAATGTCAGAATGGCCTGCTCTTCTCTGTATTTTGAGCTGCCGGATAAGACGGACTGGATTGTGGCAGTTATGAAAGAAAAGTCTGAAGATATGTGCCTGGAATTGCTGTGAACTTTATAAAGATTTTTATTTGTGTTAATTATGAATAGTGTTCAGCTTTCTTCTTGAATTTTAGCGGAGTGTCGGTTATGATGTTGGCAAAAAGAAAAAATAAAACCATCAAAATAACAATTTTAATTTTTCTGATTATATTTTGTATTTTTGCTGTATGGCGGGGAAATGTGACAGCAGGTGTTACATATTTTAAAATTGATTCTGAAAGTATCCCGGCTGCATTTTCGGGATACAGAATTGCGCAGGTTTCTGATCTGCATAATGCAGAGCTGGGAAAGAATAATTCACGGGTTATCCGTCTGCTGAGACAGGAGGAGCCGGATATTATAGTGATTACCGGAGATCTGGTGGATTCAAACCATCCTGACATCGATATTGCAGCGGAGTTTGCCGCCAGAGCAATAAAAATAGCTCCGTGTTATTATGTGACGGGAAATCATGAAGCATGGCTGGGAAAACAGTATGAGGAACTTGAAGAGAGACTTAAAGATATGGGGGTTACTGTGCTGCATGATGAGTCTGTGGAACTTACGGAAAACGGGGCAGTGATTCGTCTGGCTGGTCTGGATGATTCGGATTTTGTACCGGCGGATGTACTGACGGGGGAGAGACTGGATAAGATAAAAACAGAAGAATTAAATCCGGAAGGCGAATTTACCATTCTGCTGTCCCACAGACCTGAGTTGTTTGAAGAGTATGTGTCAGCTGATATGGATCTGGTTTTTTGCGGTCATGCTCACGGCGGTCAGTTCAGAATCCCTTTCGTGGGGGGGCTGATTGCTCCGAATCAGGGATTGTTTCCTGAATACGATGCGGGAATGTACAGAAAAGAAAAAACAGTAATGCTGGTAAGCCGGGGAATAGGAAACAGTATAATTCCCGTTCGGATTAATAACAGGCCGGAAGTGATTATTGCTGAGCTGGAATGAGATGGAAGGTCTCAGATTTATGGAATGAAATTAAGTAAATGAGAAAAAAAATAAATTGAAAACGATTTTCATATTGACAGCGAAGGGGAATATTGTATAATATGAGAATGGTTCTCAAATTTGGGAGGCGGAAAAATGTCAGAAAAGACACATTACCGGACGCGGCAGATGACAATGCTGCTCTCTTATTTGGAATCTGTCAGAGGCCATCACATAACGGTAAACGATGTGAAGGATTATTTTAAAAATCAGGGGGTTGCCATAGGGACGGCGACAATTTACCGTCATCTGGAAAAAATGGTGGAGCAGGGGACTGTTTTAAAATATGTTGTGGATAATACCAGCAGTGCCTGTTTTGAATATGTCGGCAGCCATGAAATTGCCGATCAGCCTTCCTGTTTTCACTGCAAATGTGAAAAGTGTGGCAGACTGATTCATCTTCACTGTACGGAAGCGGAGAATCTGAGACTGCATTTATTTGAAAAACACGGATTTAAAATGGATTCCATCCGTACCGTTTTTTACGGGATCTGTGACGAATGCGGGGAAAACAGCCGATAAAAGACAGGAATAAAAAGGAGGAAAGGGCATGTATACAAGAAGACAGCGGAGAAATGCGGCTATTGTATGTGTTCTTTTTGCCGCAATTACCTTTTTTACCTTTTTTTTGATTGTCAGAGAGGCGGATCATGACTGCCGGGGCAAAGACTGTCCTGTGTGCCTGTGCATGTGCCAGGCCGAACGGACATTAAAGCAGCTGGGAGACGGCGCAGTGTCCGGAGTTCAGGCATATTCTGTTTCTGTCCAGGCGGTTTTTCTGATTCTCTTTGTATCTTCGGTCTTTATCAGCGCATCTCCTGTCAGCCGGAAGGTGCGGCTTAACAATTGAACAGAACCTCTTTGACAGGGAGGCCCCCCGCCTGTTTTTCGGAACGAGAACAGTTCCGGAAAAATGGCGGCATCAGCCGCTTCCCTGTATTTTTGCGCCCTTTTTTACCGAAATAACGTGAGAATACGGAGGTTTTATCTGAATGAAAAAATATATTTTGCTTATATTGTCGCTGGCAGTTCTGTGTCTTTCTGCCTGCGGTGCCGCTGCGGAAGGAAAAAAAGCGAATTCGGCTGTTTCATCTGCCGGGGAGGAAAATGAAGAGTTAAAAAGACTTCATATTGTGACAACTGTTTTTCCGGAGTACGACTGGACAAGGGAGATTTTGGGGGATGCCCGTGACGATGCGGAGCTGACCCTGCTGCTCGACAGCAGCGTGGATCTTCACAGTTATCAGCCTTCGGCAGAAGATATTGCCAGAATCAATTCCTGCGATTTGTTCATTTACGTGGGGGGAGAATCGGACGGATGGGTAAAAGATGTTCTGAGAGACTCAGGCAGCAAAGACAGAAGAACGATTAATCTGATGGAAGTACTGGGAAGCGCCGTGAAGGAAGAAGAACTTATAGAGGGAATGGAAGCCGATCATGGGGAAGAAGAACATGAACACAACACGGATGAGCACGACGGAGAGCCGGAATATGATGAGCACGTATGGCTGTCGCTCAGAAACGCTAAGGTAATTTGTCGTGCACTGGCAGATACGCTTTCGGAAATAGATCCGGAAAATGCGGATATCTATGAGAATAACGCAGCTGAATATGTGGAAAAACTGGAAAATCTGGACAGTGAGTATGAGAACGCGGTAAAATCAGCCGCAAAAAAGACGCTTCTGTTTGGAGATAGATTTCCGTTCCGTTATCTGACAGACGATTACGGTTTATCTTATTATGCTGCGTTTGCAGGATGCTCTGCAGAAACGGAGGCCAGTTTTGAGACAATTGTCTTTTTGGCGGGAAAGGTTGATGAACTGGGACTTGGAAATGTTCTGACACTGGAAAAATCAGATAAGAAAATCGCGGAAACGATTATCAGAAACACAAGAGATAAAGCGGGACAGATTCTGACCATGGATTCTCTTCAGTCCGTATCCCGCGAGGATATTGATGGAGGGATTACATATCTTTCTGTAATGGAAAAAAATCTTGATGTCCTGAAGGATGCATTAAAATAGGAGGGCGGTATGATTCAGATCAGATGCCGGGACCTCTCGGTCGGATATGACGGAAAAACGGTGGCTTCAGGACTTAATTTTGAGATTTGCTCCGGAGATTATTTTTGTATTGCAGGCCAAAACGGTTCCGGAAAGACTACTCTGATGAAAACGCTGCTTCGGCTTTTGCCTCCGGTAAAAGGAAATATTCTAACAGAAAAAAGTCTGAATGACGGAGGAATCGGATATCTTCCGCAGCAGACGCCTGTGCAGAAGGATTTCCCGGCATCTGTGAGAGAAATAGTTCTCTCCGGATGCCAGGGGATGCGGGGGCTGAGGCCGTTTTACAGCAGAATAGAGAAAGCGCTTGCAGAGGTAAATATGGAGAAAATGGGAGTGCACGGGCTTTCTGAAAGGTGTTACCGGGAGTTGTCCGGGGGGCAGCAGCAGAGGGTTCTTCTTGCGAGAGCCCTCTGTGCGGCAAAAAAAATACTTCTTTTAGATGAACCCGTGTCCGGACTGGATCCGGGGGCGACGGAGGAAATGTACGGTCTGCTTGCGGAGCTCAACAAAAAAGATGATATCACAATAGTCATGATTTCTCACGACAGAAGAGCTGTTCTGGATTATGCTGACCGCGTCCTTCATATCGGTTCGGTATGTTTCTTCGGCACAAAAGAAAAATATCTGCAGAGCGGACCGGGAAGAGAGTTTCTGTATTCGCAGGGAGGAAAGGCCTATGAATGAAATCATTGAAAAGCTGCTCTTTTATATGGAATATCCGTTTGTCAGGCATGCATTGGCGGTTGGGGTTATGATTGCTCTGTGTTCATCGCTTCTGGGGGTAACTTTGGTTTTAAAGAGGTTTTCTTTTATCGGTGACGGTCTCTCCCATGTTGCATTCGGTACGACGGCTATTGCAGCTGCAGCGAATATGACCAGCAGCCTGACGGTTGTTCTGCCTGTAACGGTTGTCAGCGCTGTTTTACTGCTCCGGACGGGGCGGAGAGCAGGGATAAACGGAGATGCCGCTCTTGCAATGGTTTCGGTGGGAGCTCTTGCGGGAGGGTATCTGCTTATGAATCTGCTTTCTGCGGGACCGAATCTGTCGGGCGATGTGTGCAGCACATTGTTCGGATCCGTATCGATTCTTACTCTCACGGAAAGGGATATGTACCTTTGTATGGCTTTATCTGTTGCGGCAATTGCCATGTTTCTTCTGTTCTATAATAAAATTTTTGCTGTCACATTTGATGAAAATTTTGCGAGGGCTCTGGGGGAAAAAACGGATTTTTACAATTTTATGATTGCGGTAATGACTGCTGTTATAATCGTGCTTGCAATGAATCTGGCCGGTTCTCTGCTTGTTTCTGCTCTGGTGGTTTTCCCTGCAATATCTGCCATGAGAGTTTTTGGAAGCTTCAGAGCGGTCACTGTCTGCTCGGCTGTAATTTCTGTATTTGGCGTCCTCTGCGGAATTCTTGTTTCCATTCTTGCCGGAACGCCGGTCGGCTCCACCATTGCCGTTCTTTATATTGGTATTTTTTTTGTTTTCTGCGGGCTGGGAAAGCTGAAAGGGAGGCGGGAGTAAGCTGTGATGAGACAAATTAAAAAGATCCTGGTTCTTTTGCTGCTGACGGCAGCTGCATCGGGCTGTGCGGAAGGCAAGACGGGAATGGAAAGTTTAAAGGAGACGGAGAAAAGCGCGGTCTCAGAGCTTTTGGCGGAGAATGAGGGCGGCGAAGAACGGGACGAAGAGAAAAATGGCGGTGTGGATTTCGATCTTACATCCATGAGTGGGGATATGGTATACGCAACAGTGTACAGCATGATGGCAGAGCCGGAAAATTATGTCGGAAAAGTGATACGGATGAAAGGGCTTTATTATGCGGGAAATGGAAGAAAGACGGGAAAATACCGCCACTACTGCCTGATTCAGGATGCGCTGGCCTGCTGTACACAGGGACTGGAATTTGTGTGGGGAGATGGAAGCCGTCTGTATCCGGATGAATATCCGGAGGAAAACAGTGAAATTATTGTATGCGGTATTTATGAGAGCTATCAGAATGAAGGGGATTCCGGAACTTTTTATCGCCTGAAAAATGCAGAGGTGGAACTGGAAAGTACAGAACCGGTTCGATAAGCGGTATGACCGGAAGCGTGAAAATATCGAAAAGCAGATGAATTTCAGACTGATTTGGAGTGACAAGCCGGTTTTTTGTTATAAAATTAATTAAGTAACTCTGATAATGCGAAAAGTCTGGAGAAAAAAGTGAACAAATGGTTTTTGTCTGCAGAGATATTTTCTCTGATTATTATTGTTATTTTAATCCTCAATTATTATGAGCGCAGATGGAGAGAGTTTCCGCAGCGGAAAATCTATAATCTGTGTATTGTTTCCTCGACAGGAGCAATTTTGCTCAATATTCTGTGCGTTTATATGATTAACCGCGTCTGGGATATTCCCATCTGGGCTAATATCCTGTGCAACAGCGCCTATTTTCTGCTGATTGTTACAGTGTCGTCCATTATTGCGTATTATCTGATGTATTTGCTGTTTGAGCATATTTACCAGCGCGCCGGACTGAAAAAATTTAAAAATATTCTTATTTTGTTATATACGTGTTATACGCTGCTTGTTATATGGAATGTTCGCAGCGGTATTATATTTTATTTTGACGAAAACAGAATTTATCATCGGGGTCCTCTTGTCAATCTCGGATACGGGATTATGGTAATTCAGCTTTTTCTGCTGGTTATATTTACGCTGCGCAACAGAAAGTGTATCAGTGAGGCGATGCGGCATGTCATGCGGATCCTTCCTCCGGTAATTTTGCTTCTGACAGCCTATCAGATCGTTTATCCGGATGTGCTGTTCAACGGCGGAATTATTGTGGCGGCAAATATTATTCTGTTTGTCAATTTCCAAAGCCGGAGAGTTGAAGAGGATGCTCTGACATCCATCGGGACACGCAATAGCTTTCATCAGGAACTGACGCTTCGCCTTGGCGGTCATCAGCACTTTCAGATTGTTGTTGTAGCGATTCATCAGTTTGGGAGCATCAATTATCGTTATGGTCACAAAAAGGGCGATGATCTGCTGTATGAGATTGCCAGGTGGCTGGAAAATATTCATGCCATGGGGCGGTGTTTCCGGATTGGAAATGTGGAGTTTGCGCTGCTGGTTCCTTATCGCGGGATCGTATCGTCCGGAAATATGCTGAATACACTCTCCCGGCGATTTCACCAGCCCTGGATTTTGGATGACATGAAAGTGGTTCTCGATGTGTCCCTGGCAGAACTTGTCTGTACGGATCAGGACTGGGACGCCACCGATATTCTGGAATTTCTGAAATTCAGCCTGTCGATGGCAAAAGAACAGAAAGATCATGTGATGCGTTTTGACGAGTCTGTTTACAGAAAGATGGAACAGCGCAACCAGATTATCAAACAGATGGAACGCTGTGCCAGAGAAAATCTGTTTGAGGTGTGGTATCAGCCTATTTATAACTGCAGGACGGAGAAATATTCAGCGGCAGAGGCGCTGATTCGGATGAAGGATAGCAGCGGGAGCCCCGTCTCTCCGGGAATCTTTGTACCTCTGGCTGAACAGCATGGTCTGATTGATGAGATCAGCAGAGTGGTATTCAGAGGGGTGGGACGGCTTTTATCTGAAATACCGGAAGAAAAGCTGGGATCTTTATCAGTAAACCTTTCCATGCAGCAGTTTATGTCATCGGATCTGCTGACAGATATTCGGTGTCTGGTAGAGCAGTATCATTTTGAACCTAACTGCCTTAAATTGGAGCTGACAGAGCGTGTGCTCGCAGAGGATATTCCTTATATGAATCAGATTATTTCTGAACTGAGGAAAATGGGGGTTGGCGTTGCACTGGACGATTTTGGCACGGGATATTCTAATTTGTCGGTAGTGCTGGATTGTCTGTTTTCCTGTATTAAGCTGGATCGGAGTCTGATACAGGAGTACACGGATAATGAACGATGTTCTACTATCGTGAATGCGGCGCTGGATCTTTTCCACCATATGGGGTGTCAGGTGGTGGCGGAAGGTGTCGAGACGGAAGAGCAGGCAGAAGCACTGGTTGCCCGCGGAGCAGATTGGATTCAGGGGTTTTATTTCGCACGCCCCATGCCGGAAAAAGAGTTTCTTGAATTTGTTTTTCAGAAGAACTGAAAATTGGAGGCTGTATGTATAAAACGGAGATTTCCTGGTGGGAAGATCTCCGTTTTTCCATAGTGAAGTGATTGCGGCGGGAAAGGGAACCTACAGTTTCATGGTTGATTCCCGGACGATAAGTTCCGCATCCAGCAGGAGAGAACGGGGGGTTATGGAGGGATTTTCAATCATTTCCATCAGCAGTTCACATGCCGAATATCCCTGCTGAAAACTGGGCTGGCTGACTGTGGTTAAAGACGGCGAAGTCATTGCGGAGAAATCAATATTATCAAAGCCCACCACCATGATATCCTGGGGGACGTTGAGACCGAAACGTTTTGCGGCGCGGATAACCGCAGCTCCGAAAATGTCTGAGATTGCAAAAAAGGCATTTGGGCGGGTTTCTGAATTCAGGACGCGGCAGATAGCTGCGTAAGCCATTTCATAATTTATTTCCGGGAGCTGGATAATCCAGTTTTGCGGTACAAACACTTCTGCCCGGTTCAGGGCATATAAAAATCCCTCATATCTTTTTCTGGCATATTTGAAATTGGCCGGGCCGTTTATCAGGGCGATTTTTCTGCATCCGCAGGATAGCAGATAGTTTGTGGCATTTTCTGCGGCCTGAAAATCGTCGATGCTGACATAGGGGTAATCAGCGTTTTCATTGTACTCACAGCATTGAACAAGGGGGGCCACAGAGTGAATCTGCTCCAGAAGTTCCTGTGATACATAGTTCAGAATAATCGTTCCGGCTGCCTCAACACGTTTTAACAGACCGCAGAAATTGTGGACGGAACTTCTGTCGAGAGGGGATTCGTGAATGAGAAGATGGCAGCCGTGGGCTTTTGCTGAAACGCGGGCACCCTTTAAAACATTCTGATAAAAGGCATTTTCAATGCCTGGAATATTGATGACAATCAGGGGCTGCCTGGAAACATTGTAAGAAGGTTCCCTGGAAACGGGGCAGCCCAGCAGCATCATGGCGTCTTCCACCTGCTTAATGGTCTCCGGTTTGACGATGGAACGGTGATTTAAAACCCTGGAGACTGTGGCGGGAGAGACACCTGCCGTTTCTGCAATTTTTGAAACAGTTATTTTTTCTTTCTTCATGTCTTTGGAACCCTTTCCCCGATTAAAATCAGAATTCTATCTCTTTTACAATTATAAGGGATTGTCTCTGTAATGTAAACTGCAATTTATGAAACAAATGAAAACTTTTCTGAAATGAAATAATTTATTTGTGCAGAATGTGCATATATAAGAAGAATGAATGAGCAAAATAATGAAAATAACATAATAACTTGAAAAAGAATTACATGGATGATACCATTATTTCAGAAAATATGAAAGGGATGGATGAAAAGTGAAGGTTGGAATTATTGGATGCGGTAAGATTGCGCAGACAAGACACATTCCGGAATATGCAGATCGTGCGGATGTTCAGATTGGCGGATATTATGATTTTAATTATGAAAGAGCAAAGGATCTGGCCGCCCGGTATGGCGGAACTGCGTACAAATCAGTAGAGGATCTTCTGGCAGACAGCGAAATAGAGGCAGTCAGTGTCTGTGTTGCCAACAGTGATCATGCAAAGCTTTCCATTCAGGCACTGGAGGCCGGAAAGCATGTGCTCTGTGAAAAGCCCATGGCTACAAATCTGGAAGACTGTATTGCCATGACAGAAGCAGCAGAAAGATCAGGGCGCTTTCTTATGATAGGCCAGAACCAGCGGTTCGCCAAAGCCCATGTGAGAGCCAAGGAGCTGATTGCGCAGGGAGTGATCGGAAAGGTAATTTCCTTTAAAACCACCTTTGGCCACGGAGGTCCGGAAACCTGGAGCATAGATGCCGGTGCCAATAACTGGTTTTTTGATAAAAAGAGGGCATCAATGGGGGCTATGGCAGATCTGGGAGTACACAAGACGGATCTGATCCAGTTCCTTCTTAATGACCGTGTTGCATCAACCACAGCCAGAGTTACTACACTGGACAAAAGAGATGCTCAGGGCAATCTGATAGGTGTGGATGACAATGCTGTGTGTATCTATCAGATGGAAAGCGGAGCTATCGGAACGATGACGGCGAGCTGGACGTATTACGGGGAAGAGGACAATTCCACACGGCTTTACGGCACGGATGGAATTATGAAAATATATGATAACCCTGAACATTCCATCACGGTTGTGAAGAAAAACGGAGAAAAGATATTTTACGATATCGATAAAATTCAGACAAATGATAATCAGACAAAATCCGGGATTATTGATGCGTTTGTGGATTCCATACTGGCCGGAAAAGAACCGGAGGTAAGCGGAAAATCCGTATTGAATGCCATGAAGGCTGTGTTTGCAAGCATTGAATCAAGCGAAAAGAATAAAACGATTGTCATTGATTAGGGGGACCTTAAATGAAACTTGGATTTATCAGCTCAATTCTGGACGGGTGGTCTTTTGATGAAATGCTGGATGTAGCGGACAGTCTGGGATTTGAGTGTATTGAGGTGGCATGCTGGCCACAGGGTAAAGCCGAGCGCAGATACGCCGGTGTCAGCCATATTGATGTATCAGGAATGACAGAGAAAAAAGCTGCAGATATTCTGGAAAAATTCAGACAGAAAAATATTGAGATATCTTCTCTGGCATTTTATCCCAATACTATGGATCCGGAACCGGAGAAGAGAAAGGCCAATATCGACCATCTTATGAAGGTTATTGACGCCAGTGCCATGCTGGGAGTAAATATGGTAACTACATTTATCGGACGGGATCAGAGTAAAAGTGTGGAGGAGAATCTTCAGCTTGTAAAAGAGATATGGCCGGATATCATCCGTCATGCGGAGGAGAAAAAAGTCAGAATTGCAATCGAGAACTGTCCCATGCTGTTTGGGGAGGATCAGTGGCCGGGAGGTCAGAATCTTATGACCACACCGGAGATCTGGAAACGGGTGTTTGAAATTCTTCCCAGCGATTATCTTGGTATTAATTACGACCCTTCTCACTTTGTATGGCAGATGATGGACTATATTCAGCCACTTTATGAGTTTAAGGATAAGATTTTCCATGTTCATTACAAAGATATTAAACTTTATCCGGAGAAGCTCAAGAGAGTGGGAACCATGGCATATCCTCTGGACTACATGTCCCCGAAGCTCCCAGGTCTCGGAGATGTGGACTGGGGTAAATATGTCAGTGCTCTTACAGATATCGGTTATGATGGATACACATGCATTGAGATTGAGGATAAGGCATTTGAGGGTTCCAGGGAAAAAGTAATAGACAGTCTGAGGCTGGCTAAAAAATATATCGGACAGTTTGTAGTCTGATGGTATTTATTGCAGAAACATTTACAGGTTAAGACAGTGCAGGAAGCTGTTTTAATAAAAAAATAAAGGAGGATTCATTTATGAGAAAAACAGTGGCATTAATGATGGCTGCTCTCATGGCAGCAGGATGCGCGGGATGCGGTTCCAGCACAGAGGCAGAGACAACAGCTGCAGCAGCAGACAGCAGCGCAGCGGCAGAGGCTGAAGACAGTACTGCAGAGGCAGAGAGTGCAGAGGCAGCCGGGGAAGGAACCCATATTTATGTTCTGACGGCTCCCGAGGATCATGGCTGGACAGGATCAGTCGCAACTTTTGCAAAGGAAAAGATTGAAGAAGTTAACGGGGCAGGTACTTACACCGCTGAGCTGATCACATCTGCAGATGCGGCAGAGCAGATTGTAAATGTGGAGGATATCGTTTCCAGAGGCGAGGACAATATTGCAGTTGTTATTCAGCCTATCGATGATACAGTACAGTCTGCTATTCAGCAGCTGATTGACGCTGAGATTCCGTATGTGGCATTTGACCGTATTATTGACGGCGTAGAGGAGCAGGCGGTGGCCAATGTTAAAGGCGACAATGAAGGAATCGGTGCTGCAACAGCCGCTTACTATGTATCTCTTGGCATGAAGCCCGGCGATAAAGTATATGTTTATGAGGGCGATACCTCTTCTGTAACAACACTCCGTGATCAGGGATTTACAAAGTATCTGACAGGCGAGCTTGAATTTGACGGCAAGACAATTGATGAGGCTTCAAAATGGACAGAGGAAGATTTAAAATCCATTACATATTCAGGTGCGATGAACTGGAGCAGATCTGACACAAAGACTTCTTTTGAATCTCTTATGGGCGATGCTTCCAACGCTGATATCAAATGGTTCTATGCACAGGATGATGAGCTTACAATGGGTATCCTGGAGGCTCTGGAAGGCGGCGGAATTGATGACGCCACCAAGGAAGCTTTCCTTGGAAACCAGCCCGTACTCAGCGGATGCGGCGGTCTGGACGAAGTATATGCCGTACTGAGAGGCGAGACCTACACAGATATCGCCAGCCAGCTGGGCGGACTCGTTTCCGTAACATACAGCCCGGCAATGATTCAGACAGCAATTCAGGATATGGTTGATTATCTTGACGGAAAAGAGGTACCTCAGGATCACGTGATTGCCTGCGAGAATGTAACCGCAGAAAATGTAACAGAATATCCGTCTTTCTAAATTAGTGAAGCAAAAAGGGATTATTGGATCGTCATCTTTCAATGATCCCTTTTTACAGCACGGAGGTATTAGCTATGAGTTTGCTGAAAATGAGGGATATCGTAAAGTCGTTTAACGGAGTAACGGTTTTAAGAGGCGTAAATCTTACAGTAGAAGAGGGAACCGTTCATGCCCTTCTGGGGGAAAACGGTGCGGGAAAATCCACACTGATGAATGTGCTGACGGGAGTTTACACAAGAGACGGCGGAACGATAGAATTTGATGGAAAAGTAATTGGAGATATTACAATCAGACAGTCAGAGCAGTTGGGAATTGCATTTGTACATCAGGAATTGAATCTTTTTAATGATTTGAAAGTATATGAAAATATTTTTCTTGGTAAGGAATATGCCAATCGGTTTGGAAAACTTGATAAGAAAAAAATGATTGCGGAAACTAGGCAGCTGTTCCAGGAGCTCGGAGTGGAAATAGATCCCACAGAGCTGGCGGAAAATCTCACAACGAGTCAGAAACAGCTGTTGGAGATATCAAAGGCCTTGTTTTTCAAGGCAAAGCTTTTAATTTTGGATGAACCAACAACAGCGCTGAATACAGAAGAAATTAATCATCTGTTTGGAATTATAAACAATCTGAAGAAAAAGGGAACGTCTTTTATTTTTATTTCTCATAAAATGCCTGAAATATTTGAACTGTCGGATCGATATACAGTTTTCAGAAACGGCGAGTTTATCAAAGAAGGAAATATCAGCGAGGTTACACCGGAAAGTGTCACAAAGCTGATGGTCGGAGATGGGTATGACAATAAAAGTGTGTATCAGGAGCGGCCTGTGGGAGAAACAGTTCTGAAACTTAAAAATTTTTCCGGTCCGGGCTTTCATGATGTTTCTCTGGAAGTAAAGAAAGGACAGATTATAGGACTTACAGGTCTTCAGGGAGCCGGGAGCAGTGAAGTGCTTCAGTGCATGTTCGGCTATGTCCAGCCTTCAGGCGGAGAAATGGAAATACACGGAAAAAAGGCAGAGCATTATTCTATTCACACCATGATGAAAGCCGGGATTGCCATGCTGCCGTCAAACCGAAAGGAGAATTCAGTTATCCCGGATATGAGCCTTCTGGAAAACATGTATCTGTCGGAGCACACCCTGTCGGCTTTTAAGATGCATATTAATAAGAAGAAAGAAAAAGAAAAATTTGAAAATTACAGGAGCATGCTGAATATCAAGGCAGAAAACAGCAGCGCACCCATATTATCCTTAAGCGGAGGAAATCAGCAGAAAGTATTCATTGCAAAGTGGCTTAACACAGATGCACAGATCCTTCTGTTTGATAATCCTACCCAGGGCATTGATGTGGGGGCAAAAGCAGAGATATACCGGTTGATACTGGAGCTTGCAAAACAGGGAAAGACAATTCTTATTAATACGCTGGAGATTCCTGAAATCCAGAAGGTTGCCGATTTCTGTGCTGTTTTTTATAACGGAAGTATTATAAAAATTCTGCGTCATGATGAGATTGATGAGACAACCGTTATGCTATATTCAACAAATGCAGTTAAGAGTCAGGAGGTAAAGGGATGAGTGCGAAAGAGGTAAAGGACGGACTGTCCTTAAAGAAAATCGGCAGATTTTGCGGGGAATACAGTTTTGTTCTTGTCTTTATTCTTATTTTTATTGTATATGTACTTACCTGTCATGGGTTAACCTGGGCGGGCGTTATGAATATTTTCAGACATTCCGCAGTGGTTGGAATTATCGCACTGGGAATGGGACTCATTTGTCTTACAGGAGAAATTGATCTTTCTGTCGGCTCCATGCTGGCACTTGACGGAGGATTTTCCGTTGTGATTTTCAATATGACAGACAGCATTGCACTGACTCTCCTGTTTGCCCTGACATTTGGGGCAGTATGCGGCCTGATTAACGGGTTTTTAGTTGGTTATGTCAAAATGCCGGCTTTTATTGTGACTCTGGCCACCATGCTTATATTCCGTTCTTTTGCACAGTATTTTTGTCAGAGAATTGATAAGACGCTTCTGGGTGGCGGAAGTTCTGTATACAGAATGTCAAGGGAGATGACATCCTACGATGCGATATACGGATTTGGAAACGGAAAAGCTTTTACACTTCCTATTGTAGGAATTATCCTGATTCTTCTCACTGTGCTTTTTGTGTACATATCGACCAGCACCAAGTACGGGAAAAAGATTTATGCAGTCGGAAGCAATGAAAAGGGTGCAAAGATGAGCGGAATTAATGCCAGCCTTATAAAGGTATCCGTATTTACCATTGCCGGTCTTCTGACGGGTGTTGCGGCATTTCTCTGGATTTCCATGAATGCCTCAGCTGATCCGGCTACAACGGGAAGCAGCTATGAAATGTATGCCATTGCAGCTGTCGTGCTGGGAGGAATCAGTATGTCCGGCGGAAGGGGAAAATGCATCGGGATTTTCTTCGGAGCCATGTCATACACAATTATTGATAAGATTATTGTGGCACTTAAGATGGATTCCCTGATCAATGATGCCATTAAAGGAATTATTCTGATTCTGGTTATTATGATTCAGATTGCCGGGCCGCAGTTAAAGGAAAAGATGGCAGCGAGGAAGAAAATGCAGCGGTCATAGGTGTACAAATATTACGGCATAAAATTGTTTTAAATTTGGGGGTAAAATATTTCTGATTTAAGAAGATTCTCTTGCAATTTTTTCTTTTTTTGCTACAATAGAGACGCATAAGTTATTTCGGGTTGATGTAAAGAGGCAGAGATCCGGAAGAGATAATTTATAGCAGAGAAAAGGAGAGTATAAAATGAAAAAGCGTATTTTGTCCATTGCAGCTATGACATGTCTTATTGCATCTCTGACAGCATGTGGCGGAGGCAGTACTGCACAGGAGACAACCGAGGCAGCGGTTGAGACAACAGTTGCTGCTGAAGAAACAGTTGCTGAGGAAACGGTTGCCGAGGAAACAACGGTGGAGACAGCTGCTGAGGAAGCTGCAGCAGATACATCTGACAGCGGTCTTCCTACTCTGGAGGAGTACTTTAACTCTGATATCATGCAGTCTGTAATCGATGCTACAAAAGAACAGTATGCATCCCAGGGAATCAGTGCGGAGATGTATGCTGAGGGTGATGAATTGCGGTATGACTTTACCCTTGAAGATGTAGAGGTAACAGAGGAAGAGAAAGCTGTATATGCTGATACGCTGAAAGCTGGCATGGAGGCCAACGAGTCAGCTTTTATGGATAGTGCAGCCCAGGCCAAAGCTGCTGTATCCAATGACGTTGTGATTGTGGTAGTTACTTACCTCGATGGAGCGGGTAATGAACTGTATACCCAGTCCTTTTCTTCAGCTGATGCGGAATAATCACATATGCGGGGCGCTGCGTTATGCAGCGCTCTTTTTTACTTTATAGGAAATTTCGATTTTTTTAAGGATAAAAAGAATCTCTGTTTATCGAACGTATGTTAGAC